>CASFXO010000081.1 GCA_949298665.1 uncultured Lentisphaeria bacterium | reverse complement strand
TTCGAGCGTCTGATCGGACTGCGGTCTTTCGTGGAGGAAGAGGTGATGATGGTTGTGAAGGTCAACTCCATGGTGCTTGTATTCTTCTTCTTTCCGAATTCGCAGCTTCTAGACGTAGCTGTGATCATCCGGGACAACCGGATTGTGGCGGCGCGGGTGATTCTGCCGCTGACGCGGAGCACGGCGGGATTTCTGCAGCGGCTGGGGACACGGCATCGCGCCGCAATGGGGATTGCCGAAGAAACCGATGCGGTGGTGGTCGTGGTATCGGAGGAGACGGGGATCATCAGCATCTGCACCCGGGGGACCCTGCGGCGCAACCTGACTCCGGAAAAGCTTGAGGAATATCTGGAAAAACTGATCATCACCGAGCAGGAAGACAACGATCCGGCCATTACCGATATTCTCGACGACGTGTCCGACGGCAGTTCGGAGGCGAAATCTCCATCCATGGCGGAGGAGGATAAGAAATGATGGGGCGGAAAATCATTCAGGAGTTCGGGCATTGGCTCCGGCTGGCATTGACCCGGGACTTTCTGCGCAAGCTTCTGGCGCTGTTTCTGGCGTTGCTGCTGTACGGAGCGGTGACCTATCGTTTTTCCCGCGCCGAGCCGTTGCGGCTGAGCGGCGTTCCGGTGGAGCTGCAGCTGCCGGAAGGCATCGTCAATCTGAACGGCGGTGTGCCGCCGGTAACGCTGGTGGTGACCGGCAGTACCCGGGTGCTCAACAGCCTGTCGTCCCGGGACTTTATCGGCAAAGTGCGGATCCGGGAAGGCAGTTTCATGCGCGGCACACCGTATCGGCTGAAATTGTCGTCCCGGGATTTCAATGTTCCTCCCGGGGTGGAAATCAGCGATATAGAACCGCGGGAACTGTCGCTGGAACTGGAACCGATCGTGACGCGGCGGGTGCCGATCGAAGTGCGGTTCGACTCGCTGGATCGTCTGCCGCGGGATTATCAGCTGGACCGGATCATCTGTGTGCCGGACGAGGTGCAGGTCAGCGGCCCCGAGTCGCTGGTCAGCGAATTGCGGACAGTGAAGACACAGCCGATTCCGCTGGATCGCACGGTGACCGACGGCTTCGATTATACCGCGCAGCTGCGGACGCCGGACGGCATGCGGATTCTGCCGGAACGGGTGGCGGTGCGGATCGAGGTGGTGCGGAAGTATGCCACGCGGACCTTCAACGGCGTGCCGTTGCGGCTGCTGCTGTCGCCGGAGCAGCGCAATGCGCGGTTGTCCGCGGAATTGCAGGGACCGCCGCTGGCGGAAGTGGCGGTCAGCGGTCCGGAAAGTCAATTGAGCGTGCTGAAGAGCGATAATCTCCGCCCCTATCTGGATTTGTCGGAACTGCGTGAACCGGGGGTATTCAGCATCACGCCCGGCTGTGTGCTGGTCGGTGTGGATGATTCCGAGCTGCGGATCAAGACGGTGCGTCCGGAGCGGATTTCGGTGCGGATTACGAGAGGAAAGTGAGCGGAAAATAAGGGAAGTTTTTCCGGTTATTCGGAAAAGACGGCTTGCGAAAATCAGGAACCGTGTTTATTGTATACGAAAAATCCACAGGGGAGCATTCATGGTAATCAGAAGCATTAATTCGGTGTTCATGCGCCACAGCCGGTGGCTGTTCGGCATTTTCACGGTCGTCATCATCATCTCCTTTCTGGGCTTTCTGACGCCCGGGCAGTTCGGCGTCGGCGGCTGCAGCGATCCGGGTACGATCCGGGTGGGCATGGCGTTCGGGGAGCCGGTCAGCTACAACGACCTGCGTGCCGCCATGCAGTCGATGACGCTGTATTACCGGCTGGCATACGGTGTCAATCCGGGGCAGCTGGACCAGATGCAGGCGTTCAACATGGTCTGTCTGCAGCGTGCCGCCGAGCGGCGCGGGCTGGTGGCGTCCGATACCGAGATCGCGGAACTGATCCGACAGCTGCCGATTTTTCAGGAAGGCGGCCGGTTCGACTATAAGAAATACGAGACCGTATGCGCGAATCTGCGCCGGGAAGGGTACGACGGCGACATGATCGCGGCGGCTTTCCGCAGCGCGGTGCTGCAGAACAAGCTGATGCAGGAAATGATGGCGTCCGTGGTGGTGACTCCGGGAGAAGTGACGGAGTTTTTCCGCTATGCCAATGAAAAATACGAGGTGAAGGTTGCGGAATTTCAGCGGGACGCCTACGCCAAGGATTTGAAGGTGGAGGCCGCGGCGCTGGCGGATTTCTTCAAGCAGAACCGGGAGAATTACACCGTTCCGGTGCAGCTGACGGCGGTCATTGTGGAGTTTCCGTTTGACCGTCCGGAAGTGCTGAAGGCCGCCGCCGCGGTCGACGAGGAGACGGTACGGAAATTTTATGAGGACAACAAAGCCGCCTTTGCGCGCGACGGCAAGGAGGCGCCCGCTTACGACAAGATCCGCGATGAGGTGAAGGCCCGTTGCGTGGCGGAACGGGCGCGGACCGCGGTGGGACGGCAGGCGCAGGAATTCGCCCGCGCCGCTTATGACGCGGTCGGTGAGAGCGACGACAAGCAGACCGCGTTTCTGAAGCTGGCCGCCGCCGGCGGTTTGTCCGTGATCCGGACCGGCAAGTTTGCCGCCGATGCGACGGCGATCGGCGAGTTGAAGGAACCGGAACTGGTGACCCGGCTGGCCGCGGTGTTCGACAGTGTGCCGGTGTCCGACGCGGTATCCGGCAAAACGGCTGCCTATGTCGGGATGGTGGTGGCACGGGAGGAAGAACGGCCGGCGGAGTTCAACGAAGTCAATCTCAAGGTGCGGGACGATTACATCGCCGCCGCGACTACGCGCCTCGCCCGGGAGGCGGCGGAACGCGCGGCCAAAGAACTGGCGGCGCTTCCGGTGGACAAGCGGCTGGCCTCCGGTCTGTGGACCGGAAAACAGGAGTTTACGCTGGTGAATCCGCCGCTGACCCGGATGGGCGGTCAGATGGTGGAAGCCGCGCTGGGGCTGGGGCCGGGGGAATTGTCGCCGGTGCTGCCGACGCCGGACGGGGCGATGATCGTCAGCGTGGCGAAGCGTACTGCGCCGGATATGGCGGAGCTGGCGAAGGGCAGAGAACAATGGGACATGATCTGGCGGCAGCAGAAAACCGGTGCGCAGCAGGCGGATTTTCAGGAATTTTTGAATTCCCAATGTGTCTTTGAACTGGCGGAGGCCGCAAAATGACTGCCGAGCCCCCGGTCCCGGAGATCGGGATGGCGCTGGGACGCCAGATGACGGTGGAGTATTATGAATGCAATCCCCGGATTCTGGCGGACCCCGAACGGATGGAAACGATTTTTCTGGAGGCGGCGGGACGTTCCGGCGCTACGGTGATCTGTTCCCGCTTTCATGCGTTCGAGCCGCAGGGGGTCAGCGGGATGGTGATCATTTCGGAATCGCATTTCGCGGTGCATGCATGGCCGGAATTTGACTATGCGGCGGTGGATATTTTCACCTGTGGCGATTCGATTGATTTTGACGTGGCGGTCGATGCGTTGCGGACCGGGTTGGAGTCGCAGCAGGCGATCGTCTCCAGCGTCATGAATCGCGGGATCGTCAATCCGCAGGGGGTGGAGCGCTTGGTGACGGTCTGCGAAGATCATACCAGCCGTTATGCGCTTTCCTGGCGGTCCCGGTTCGAACGGACCCGGGCACGGGGGATTTCAGCGGTGGTGGATCTGTATGACTGTACCGTTTTCGAAGAGGAGGAGATACGTCGCATTACGGAGAACCTGGCGCGATGCCTGAAGGCGGAGACGGTCGGGGATATGCTGTTCCGGAGATGCCGGGAGGGGATGATTTCGTTGCGG
>CASFXO010000080.1 GCA_949298665.1 uncultured Lentisphaeria bacterium | reverse complement strand
CGGTATTTCCCGAAACGGTCAACGTCTCTTCCGGCGTCCGGAAGACGAAACCATCCTTCGTCCAGTTCCAGATGGCCGGTTCCGGCGTGGCCAGCGCCACCCCGTCGGCGGTCGACGCCGTGGCCCGGGTCGTTTCCGGAGCCCCGGTGCGGACGATGGAGGCGAAACGCACCACATCCCCGCGTTTCAGCGCGCCGGTATCCAGTTGCCAGGTGAGGATTTCCGGTCCGCAAAGATAGGTGTTCCAAGGCGTTTTCTCCACCGTTTCCGCGGCATCGGCGCTGGTGCTGAGCGTATACTCCCGGGAACCGCCGGGCAAGTTCAGGCGCAGGTGATAATCGCCGTTGGCGGCACGGGTCAACCGGCTCACGTTGAACTGAGAAGCAAACCGGTTATTCAATTGTGCCCTCTTCATGTCGCGAACCGCCGTCAGGGTGTCGGCGGCGATCAGATATTCTCCGCGTTTCCCCAGCCAGGTACGCTGCCAGTCGAAGCCGTTGAATTTTTTCACCAGTCCGGTAATCCAGTAATAGGGACCGGCCGAACCGGCGGAGAGAATGTCGCTGAAAAACGGCTGTTTCAAATCGGCCAGATGGTTGCCGAACGGCGTCAGGGTGTTTTCCACTCCGCGCAGCACCGGAGCTCCGGCTAGGGTCCCGTTCGCCAGCGAAAAATTATGCTGGGTCTCGCGAATCCCGAGATCGTAACGGGTGTCCAGCAGCAGATAATCGCCGTTCCGGTCGGGCGCGGTGCGGAAACTCAGATACTGCAGATCGGTTTCCTCCGGCGCATCGGGCCGGGCGGTGCGGAAGAAATTCCATTTCCCGAGATTTTCGCGGATGCTGTCGCGCGGATACGGCGCCGTCGGCCAGAAGGACTGCCCGAGTCGGAACTCGTCAAGATTGAAAACCGTATTGGAAGCCACTCCGGCGGTCTTCTTGTTGTTCAACATGTCGATCAGCCCCTGATCCTGCGCCAGATACGCACCCGCGAGAAGCGTCCACAAACTGGTGTAAAGCCCGTTCCGGTCGTCGTTTCCCGGCGCCAGGTCCGACAGCAGCGACAACCCGCGGGCGTAATCACGCAGCCCCGGATGGTCCACGTAACGGTGCCCCTGCAGAATGGCGTAATAAAACTGCAGCTCGGTATTGGTGTTCATCCAGTAAAGCGGAATAAACCCGTTGATGATCGCCGTATAGAGCGGCTCCATGGCGTTCTTCCCCAGCCGCAGCCCCTCTTCGGTGTCGAACGAGGGATAATCCTTGTGCAGATAACGCGCCGCCGTATAAACCAGCAATGCCTCCCAGCCGGCGTGGCGGTCGGGACGGACCGGCTTGTATTCCTGATAGCGCCGATAGGGATTGGTGTAATCCTCCCGTGTCATGCGGTAGACCAGCAGATCGTAAATCTTCTGAATCACCTGCAGCCGCTCCGCGTCGGAAAAGAGCGGATTTTCATCGACCAGATCCCAGTAGAGCAGCATGAACTGCCCGCGGTAATGATAGACCTTGACGATCGGTTCCCGGCGGTCGTGGTACGCTTCGTCGTCGCGTTCGAAGAGTTCATCCAGCGTGGCCTGGTCTTTCGGAAAGGCCAGACGCATGAATTCGTCCTTGTAATACGGATCATTGGTGATATAGAGCATGGCAAGATTCTTCGCCAGGGAGTTCCAGCCGAAATACCCCTTGTTGCCGTATCCAGCCGATTCTTCCCAGAGCGGAATATCCTTGACATCGCGCGCCACCCGGTAGGC
>CASFXO010000079.1 GCA_949298665.1 uncultured Lentisphaeria bacterium | reverse complement strand
TTGGCTTTCTTCAGCAGCTCATCGGGCAGCGACATCCAGTTGCAGCGGGTCAGTTCCAGTTCCAGATCGACGAGCTCCTTCATCTGCTCGATGAAATAACCGGTGATCCGGGTCATCTTCAGCACTTCTTCGACGCTCATGCCTTTTTTCATGGCTTCGTAAATGAGGAAGAAGCGCTCGCTGGAGGGCATCGCCAATTTTTCCCGCAGTTCCTCGAGCGTCAGCTTTTCCAATTTTTTCACCATGCCGAGTCCGTAACGACCGGTTTCGAGCGAGCGAATGGCTTTCTGAAACGCTTCCTTGAACGTCTTGCCGATGGACATGACTTCGCCCACCGCCTTCATCTGGGTGCCGAGCACGTCCCGGGCCTGCGGGAATTTTTCAAATGCCCAGCGGGCGAATTTGACCACAACGTAATCGCCGGACGGCGTGTATTTTTCCAGCGAACCGTCCCGCCAGTAAGGCATTTCGTCCAGCGTCATGCCGGAGGCCAGCTTGGTGGAGACGCTGGCGATCGGGAATCCCGTCGCCTTGGACGCCAGCGCGCTGGAGCGGGAGGTCCGCGGATTGATTTCGATGACGATCACCCGGTTGTCTTCGCGGTTGTGGGCGAACTGCACGTTGCAGCCGCCGATCACGCCGATCGCGTCCATGATCCGGTAGGAGTAGTCCTGCAGCAGGTCCATCACCTCCTTCGACACCGTCAGCATCGGCGCCACGCAGAAGCTGTCGCCGGTGTGCACCCCCATCGGGTCGACGTTTTCGATGAAACACACCGTGATCTTCTGGCTTTTCGCATCGCGGACGACTTCCAGCTCCAGTTCTTCCCAGCCGAGCACGCATTCCTCGATCAGCACCTGCCCGATCAGACTGGCGCTGATCCCGCGTGACACGATCTGACGCAGTTCCTCCACGTTGTAAACGATCCCCCCGCCGGTTCCCCCCATGGTATACGCCGGGCGCACCACCACCGGGAAGCCCAGTTCATGCGCCACCTTTTCCGCCTCTTCCACCGAATAGCAGGGTTCGGACTTGGCCACCGGCACGCCGATCCGCGTCATGGTATCCTTGAATTCGATCCGGTCCTCGCCCCGTTTGATCGCTTCGAGGTCGACACCGAACACCTGCACCCCGTATTTCTTCAGAATCCCGCCGTCTTCCAGCGCGATGGCCAGATTGAGGGCGGTCTGCCCGCCGAGGTTCGGCAGCAGCGCATCCGGACGCTCCTTGGCAATGATGCGCTCCAGACTGTCCACGGTCAACGGCTCGATATAGGTATGATCCGCCATGCCGGGGTCGGTCATGATGGTGGCCGGGTTGCTGTTCGCCAGAACGATTTCGTAGCCTTCTTCCCGAAGCGCTTTACACGCCTGGGTACCGGAATAGTCAAATTCACAGGCTTGTCCGATCACGATCGGCCCGGAGCCGATGATCAGAATCTTCTTGATGTCGGTGCGTTGCGGCATGGGCGAGGTCCTTTCTGCGTAATATCACAATCTGCTGATTTCTTCAATATGGAAAAGGCTTCGCCGGGGGAAGCGCCCCCGACGAAACCGGAACGTAATATACTCCCGTAATCCGTTTCTGTCAAGACCGCCGCCTGGCGGATTTCCGGGATTTCCGGCCGGTGATTCAGACGCGGCGGAAGAGCCGCCAGCCCAGCGTCAGTCCGGC
>CASFXO010000078.1 GCA_949298665.1 uncultured Lentisphaeria bacterium | reverse complement strand
CCTCTTCAGTCAAAATCATACATCTTCCGTTTCGTTTTATCCATGCCTTTTCCCTAAAAAATGCAAAAATACACATTGAACTTTCGCATCCGGCTCTATACATTACCGGCAAAGTGAATTTTTTCAAAGTTTTTTCCAACGATCGTCCCAATGGAAAGGATGTCAACATGCCTTGCTTGAAAAACGTTGCTTCCCTCTGCTGCTGTGCCGCTCTCGCCCTTGCCGCCTCCGCCAAGGTCATCGACCGCAACGATCTGACGCCGGTTGGCCAGGATATGCCGCTTCCGGCCACCTTTCAGCATTACCCCACGCCCGACAAACTCGGCGGCACCCGGTCCGCCGTCCAGGACGACGGCAGGCTGACGCTCAAACTTACCGACAACAGCGCCTCCGGAGAGATCGGCTTTTCCAAGACTTATTCCGTGCAGCCCGGGAAATATTACCGGGCTACCCTTGAGGTCAAGCGGCCAGACGGCGCCACCGACCGGAATCCGCCGGTCTTCTACCTGCAGCTGACCTTTGCTCCCGGCGGGAAAACCTTTCAGACGCGCGTATCCGCCCCCACCGGAAAATATCAGACCGTCGAAGTCCGGGGACAGGCTCCGGAAAAGGCCGACCGGCTGCTCGTTTTCTTCTATTCGCAGCGACTGCCGCAGGGCGAAATTCTGGTCCGCAACTATCAGCTGGAAAGCTCCGACCGCCCGTTCGCCGATCCCCCGGAAATCCGCACCGACCGCATGGTCCGCCTTCACGCCGCAGCCGCCAAACCCAATCCCGCCACCACCGTTCTGGAAGAAGATAAGAACTTCCCCGGCGGCGTCCTCACCCTGAAGCCCGGCGCCGCCGAAACCAGACGCGACGCGGATCTGACCTTCACCATCCGCGCCCCCCGGCCGGGCCGTTACCAACTGGTCAGCTGCACCTCGCTCGACGCGCTCGGCGAGAAACAGATGCGCAAGGGCAAGAGCAAATATGACTCCCTGATGGTGGAACTGTCGCTGGACGGCGCCCCTCCGACCCGGCGCGTCGCGTATTCCCCGTGGATCCATCAGACGATGTTCCGCAGCATTCTGGGAAAATTCACCTTCAACGGCAAGGATCAGACACTCACCGTGAAACTCCCCGCCGGACTCCGGCTCGGCTATCTGGAGATCACCCCGTACACGCCGCCCGCGGTCCCGGTCCGGGTGCAGCAGTATCAGCCGAAGATCGTCCCGCCCGCCGCCCATCCGCGGCTCTGGGTGACTCCGGCGGAACTGCCGCGCATCCGGGAACGGCTCACGCAGGGCGAAAACCGCAAAGCCTGGGAGTGGATTTCCGGTAAAGCCCGAACCCCCTTCCCGTACCAGTCGGACCCCACCCGCGAGGCGGCCCACAACCCCGCGCTGGAAAATGCCTCCGTGCACAAGGCCTTTTTCTACCTGATGACCGGCGACGAGGCCATCGGGCGGGAGGCCGTGGCGCTGCAGAAAGCCTATCTGCCGTACGTCTCCTTCGGCAACATGCTCGACATCACCCGCGAAATCGGTTCGGCGATCTACTCCGCCTCACTGGTCTACGACTGGTGTTACCCGCTGCTTTCCGAGGCGGACCGCGAGCTCTTCTACCGCCACCTGATGCGCCTGGCCGACGATATGGAAATCGGCTGGCCGCCCTTCAAGCAGATCGTCACCAACAGCCACGGCAACGAGGCGCAGGTCAACCGGGATCTGCTCTCCATGGCGATCGCCGTTTATGAACGCGATCCCGTCCCCTATCAATATTGCTCCTACCGGCTGCTGGAGGAAGTCGTGCCGATGCGCCGGATCGAATACCAGTCGCCGCGCCACAATCAGGGGATTTCCTACGGTGCCTACCGCTTCGGCTGGGAACTGCACGCGGCCTGGCTGCTGCGCCGGATGACCGGACACGAAATCTACCCCGCCAATCTGAAAAACCTCGGCGGCTACTGGCTCTACGCGCGGCTCCCGGACTCCCAGATGCTGCGCGACGGCGACGGCATCTGCAGCTACAAATGGAGCGCGACAACCACCATGCTGCTGCTTTACAGTTACGCCGCTGATCCGCAGCTGAAGGGAGAATTCCATCGCCGGAACGACTGGCAGACCAACGCGCTGCTCTATTTGCTGGTCAATGACCCGAAACTTCCGGCGGAACCGGATCTGACCCGGCTGCCGCTGGCTCGCGACAGCGGCAATATCATCGGCTCCCTGATCATGCGCACCGGCTGGACGGTCTCGCCGATCAACGATGACGTCGTCGTGGAAATGCGCGGCGGCGGCGTCCATTTCGGCGGCCACATGCACGGTGTCGGCGGCGCCTTCCAGATCTTCTACCGGGGCATTCAGGCGGCGGACCTCGGCCAGTATCATTTCTACGGAACACCCTACGATTACAATTTCGCCAAGCGCTCGGTTTCCAAAAACACGCTGCTGGTCATGGATCCCGCCGAAGACTTCCGTTACGGCGCCAATGACGGCGGTCAGCGGTTTGTCCTCTACAGTCCCGCCAACCGGGAGGAAATGCTCAACCGCGCCGAAAACCAGGTGGGAAAAGTCCTCGCCTCCGCCTTCGGCCCCTCGCAGCGGCGACCGCTCTATGGGTTGTTCAGCGTCGATCTCGCGCCGGCCTATTCGAACAAGGTCAAGGAGTACGTCCGGCGCTTCGTCTTCCTCAACCTCGGCGATCCCGCCCATCCGGCGGCGCTGCTGATCTGCGACCGCCTGACGACCGCCCGACCGGAGTTCAGGAAATACTGGCAGATCAATACCCTGGTCAAACCGGTTGCCACCGAAACCGGCCTCCGGGCCACCAATCGCGCCACCGGACGTGCCGGAACCATGTACGTCGACATGCTGCTCCCCCGTCCGGAAGAACGACAACTGACCGTGACCGGCGGCACGCCGAATGTGGAGGTTTTCGGCAAAAGCTACCCGATCCCCGCACCGGACACGCCCGAAGGCCGCGGCTATCGTGCGATGTTCTCGCCGAAGGCCGATCGCTGCGACGAAGTCTTCGCCACGGCCATCACCCTGGCCGACAGCGGAGCGGCCAAACTGCCGGTCGGATTGGTCGAAAACGGCCCGGCCCTGCTCTTTCAGGTCAAGGAATGGACCGTGGCCATGCCCCGGGAATACGCGGCCATCGCCGCCGGTTTTGATTTCACCGTTCCGGCTTCCGGCACGCCGTCGCGGGTCCTTCTCACCGGTCTGCGTCCGGGAGACTGGACCATCGTCTCCGCCGACCGTTCCCGGCGGTTCCGGGGACGGGTCGCGGACAGCGGCGGCGGCGTGCTGCTGACCACGCTGGCTCCCGGCGCATGGCGGGCGGTACCGGAAGCCACGCCCGGAGCGCCGGAACTGCCGGCCGTTGTCGCCGAAGCGCCGGAATTGCCGGATCCGGCCTCCCGGCAGGTCCCGGATGACGACTCCATTCGCCTGAGTTACATCCGTCCGCAACTGACGCAACTGGGTATTCAGGCCGACACCGACGGAGACACGCTGACGCTGCGGCGCGGCCGGCACACCGTCCAACTCCACCACGGCCAAGCCGTTGCCGAGCTCAACGGGAGGAACATCAAACTGGAAAAGCCGCCGGTCCGGCAAGGCGAAGAGTGGCGGATCCCGCTGGATTTTCTCTGCGCCTTCTCCGGTTGCAGCGCCGGCTGGAACGACATGGATCAACAAGTGCTGCAACGCTATGAATGCAATTCGCCGCTTGCGGCCGAAGTTTTCCGTTTTGAATCGAAGCTGGCGAATTCGCCGGAGGAATTCCGCGGCATGTTGCTGCCGGAGGATCAGCGCCGCGGCTATTTCGCCGCGATGGGGCGCAACGCCGTCTTCGAACTGGTCTTCTTCCAGCCGGTGGAACTCTCCGGCGTCGGCATCAAATGGCTGCTGGGAAGCGCCCGCAAGGCCGGATTCAAACTGGAAACCTCTCCCGACGGGAAACAGTACGACACCGTTTTCGACGGGGAAAGTTCCGGAACGACCGAGGATTTCGAGGACGTG
>CASFXO010000077.1 GCA_949298665.1 uncultured Lentisphaeria bacterium | reverse complement strand
GTGCCTCGGAGCGGGCTGATGCGGAACGGATTCTGGAGGAGTTCGGGATGTCCGGAGCATTTTCTCTGGCGGGTCGGACCGGAATCGGGGAAATGATGGAGCTGCTGGGCGGTTGCGAACTGGTGATCAGCAACGACAGCGGGCCGATTCACGCGGCGGCGGCGCTGGGGGTGCCGGTATTCGGCTTTTTCGGGCCGACGCGACCGGAATTGACCGGGCCTTACGGAATGAAACATCAGGTTTTTCGACGGGAACTGGAGTGTGCCGGTTGTATGCGGCGGTCCTGTCCGCTGGGGACGCCGCCGGCGTGCCATGAACTGGATGCCGAAGCGATTGCCGCGGCAGTGGCGCAACAATTATCGACAGGAGGACGGAGACAATGAGAAGAACGCTTTGGGCGATTGCTGCGCTGGTACTGATGACGGTGGCGCTTCCGGCGGCGGCGCAGGTGTCGATGGAACTGCAGTTGAATCGATCGGTCTACATGCAGTACGAACCGGTTTATGCAAAGTTGAAGCTGCGTAATTACAGCGGCCAGCCGCTGGTTTTCGGTGTGGCGGATGAATTGAAGGGGGAGGTATTGTTTGAGATCACCCGCGGGACGGAGACGATTGCGAAGATTCCGGCGAAGGATATTCCGGTTTCCATGAATATTCTGATGCCCGGCGCGTCGCTGGAGCTGGTTGTGCCGATTTCCCAGTATTACCAGATAGAAAAGCTGGGGACCTACCGGGTGCATGCGTATTTGAAACATAAGATGCTCAAGGATATGTTTCGCTCCAACGAGTGCCGTTTCGAGGTTAATCCGGGAGTGGAGGTCTGGAAACGTACTGTGGGGATTCCGGACATGCTGCGGGTCGGCGAGGCGGATTCCGGGAAGAAACAGCAGGAGATCAAGGAGCGCACCTTTTCGTTGCGGGTGATGGGCGAGAACGCCGTCAAGCATTATTATCTGGTTATTGAGGACAAGCAGTATGTGTATGCGGTGCTGCGGGTGGGACGGGAAGTCGGCATGGAGCGTTACAAGGTGGAGGTGGACATGCTGAGCCGGCTGCATCTGCTGATTCCGATTTCGCCGAAACTGTTCCGCTATGCCATCGTCAACCTGGACGGCCGGGCGGAACAGGACAAATACCTGAAAACCACGAAAACCATTCCCAGTCTGGTTCTGGAGAAGAATACCGGACGGGTTTATGTGGCCGGCGGCGCGGAGGCGTTGCCGGGAGTGGATTACCAACCTCAGGAAAAGAAGGGTGAAGCCCGTGCAGCAGGTGGTGCGGTGGATCCGGTCGGACGGACGGATCGTTGACGGTTCGTCTCCGGAAACTTTGAGCCAGCCGGGACGGGTGCGGCTGCTGGACCAGACCCGATTGCCGGAAGAGATGGTGTTTCTGGAAATCGATGAGCTGGAGCCGATGATCGACGCGATCCGGCGGCTGGCGGTGCGGGGGGCGCCGGCGATCGGCTGCGCGGCGGCGCTGGGGCTGGCTGCGGTGGCGGGCGGGTATCCGCCGCTTCCGCTGACGGAGTTTCGG
>CASFXO010000076.1 GCA_949298665.1 uncultured Lentisphaeria bacterium | reverse complement strand
GCGTTACCCGCACGAATGCGTACCGGGACATGAATACCGGATGCCGCCGGAACTGCCGACGGCGGCGGACTGGTTCAACACGGCCGGGTACGACACCGCGTACTTCGGAAAATGGCATCTGGACGGCTGCCGCTACAAGGTGGACATCGACCGGACCGCTTTCTGGATCATTCCCCGGGAACGGCGTGGACGGTTCCGGACTTTTCTCGGATATGACAACAACAATATGCAGTACGACTGCTACATTCACGGCCATCGCCGGGATGAGGAGGTGCCGTTGACCCGGCTGCCCGGATACGAGACCGACGATTTGAGCGACCTCCTGATGGATTACATCGAGCATCGCCGGTTGCCGGACACGCCGTTTTTCGCGGTGCTTTCGGTACAGCCGCCGCACAATCCCTATATCTCACCGCCGGAGACGCTGGCCCATTACCAGCCGCAGTCCCTTAAACTGCGGCCCAATGTGGCACACAACCCGACGGTGGAAAACCAGGTCCGCCTCGATCTCGCCGGCATGTACGGGATGATCGAGAATCTGGACCAAAACGTCGGTAGAATTCTGAGCTGTCTCCGCCGCAACGGATTGGAAGAAGATACGTGGGTGTTTTATTTCAGCGATCACGGCGACATGCACGGGTCCCATGGATTGTTCAAGAAAACCAATCCCTATCAGGAGGCGGTCAACATTCCCTTCCTGGTCTGGAACGGCTGCTGCCACCATTACGCGGACCATTACCTGGAGACCGAGAACCGGTATCCGATCAACCATGTGGACATTCTGCCGACGTCGCTGGGGCTGTGCGGACTGGAGATTCCGGCGGAACTGCCGGGGTTCGATTATTCCGCGGTCATGCGGCAGGAGCCGGTGGCGGGAGCGCCGGAAGGAGCGTATCTGCAGAACGTGGTGCCGACCGGACACTGCGATTCGTTCGACCGGGCCTATCGCGGCGTGACGACGGCGGACGGATGGAAATACGTCTGTTCGGAAGAGAGCGACCTGATGATGTTCGATCTGAACGTGGATCCTTACGAGGAAATGAATCTGGTGTTCAATCCCCGTTACCGGGACATGCGGGCGCGGCTGCGGCGATTGACCGCGGACTTTGCGGCACGGACGCGCGACCCGTTCAAAATGCCCGTTTTCCGGGACGAATCCGACCAACTGCAATAAAAGAGGAGAAAAACCATGCACACCTTGATGATCGTCAATCCCGGCCACTTTCATGCCGGGCTGATTCTGCGGGAACGCCATCCGGCGATCAGCCGCGACGTCTACATCTATTCCGAAGCAGGACCGGATCTGGACAACTTCATGAAGCTGGCTTCCGCCTTCAATCAGCGGGCCGAACATCCGACCGACTGGGTGTTTCACATCTATGCGGACAAGGATTACCTGGACCGGGCCATTGCGGAACGCAGGGGGGACGTCGCGATTCTGGCCGGGCGCAATGACCGGAAGATTTATGAGATCGAAGCGCTGCACCATGCCGGATTCAAGATTCTGAGCGACAAGCCGCTCACCATCGACGACGCCGGGGTGGCGGTGCTGCGGAAGGTTCTCGCCACCGAGCCGGTGCTGATGGACATCATGACGGAACGGCATGAAATGACCTCGCTGCTGCAGCGGGAACTCTTCCGGAACAGGGCGCTTTTCGGCACGCTGCGCTGCGACGGCGACAAGCCCGCGATCGAAAAGGAGAGCGTCCACCATCTGTGCAAACTGGTTAACGGTGTGCCCCTGGTCCGTCCCGCCTGGTATCTGGACGTGAACGTTCAGGGGGAAGGGATCGTCGATGTAACCACCCATCTGGTGGATCTGGTGCAGTGGATGGTGTTCGGCGACGAGGCGCTGGATTTCGATCGGGATGTCCGGATTCTGAATGCCCGCACCTGGGATACCGCCGTGCCGCTGGCGAAATATTGTGAAGTGACCCGGCGCGACGACTTCCCGCCGGAGCTGGCGGACCGGGTGAAGGACGGGGTGCTGGCATTGCGCAGCAACGGCGAGTTCACCTACGCGCTGCGGGGGATTCCCGTGCGGATCTCCGTGGTCTGGGCGCTGGAGGCGGAGCCGGGCGGCGGCGACACCCACCGTTCCGTCATGCGCGGGACCGGCGCCGAGCTGCTGATCGAACAAGGCCCCGCGACCGGCGGCCGATCGGAACTCTTCGTCGTCCCCACGGACGGCGATTGCGACCGGCTCGCTCCGAAACTGGAACAGGCGCTCCGGGAATCCCGTTTCCCGGGATTGAAGGTGGTCCGGGAAGGCGACCGCTTCCGGATCGACATTCCCGCTGCGCTGCGGACCACCCACGAAATGCATTTTGCCGCCGTGCGTGACGAATTTCTCGCGATGGTGGACGGCGGCGCCGAACCGGCCAACAATCGGGCCAATCTGCTGACCAAATACGCCACGCTTGCCGCCGCCCGCGACGCGGCGCGACGCTGACCGGACTGACCGGTACCAACTCCGGAGAAGCGGTGGAAAAGGTTCGCCGCTTCTCCGGTTTTTCTGCCGCGGCCGCCGGAGCCGC
>CASFXO010000075.1 GCA_949298665.1 uncultured Lentisphaeria bacterium | reverse complement strand
TTATAAAAAAAAAAAGGCGCCATGGCAAGTCAAAAAACGGTTTTTTTTGATGGATAAGCATAAAAAAAAAGAATTTTCCATAGAAAACCGGCCATTCTGATTCCCATTTTAAAGCCATTTTCTCTTGAAAACGAATGGCGTGAAAATAAACCGATTTTTTCTTGCAACCTGAAATCATCCGGTGTATATTGAAATGGCGCACAGATTGAATGAGCGCGATTTTGCCGTGTTATGGATCATGCGAAATTGCCCAGAAAGCAGGGCAGGGGAGTCGAGAAAATGTTGGAAGTTCCGGGATTTGTCGATTTGCAGGTGAACGGATATCTGGGAGTGGACTTCAGTGACGCCGCGTTGACCGAGGCGGATTTCATCCGGGTCAGCCGGAAACTGCTGGAGAGCGGCTGCGTGGCGTTTCAACCGACGGTGATCACTGCGTCCGAAGCGGTGTATCGGCGGAACCTGGCCATGATCGGCAAAATCATTCAGTCTCCGGAATTTCGCGGGCGGATTCTCGGGATTCATGTGGAAGGTCCGTTCATTTCGAATCAACCTGGAGCGGTGGGCGCGCACAATCCGGAATATGTGCGTCCGGCTTCGGTGGAGTTTTTCAAGCAGATGCAGGAATGGGCGGACGGCACCATCCGGCTGCTGACCCTCGCCGCCGAAAGCGAAGGCGCGGTGGAGCTGACCCGTTATGCGTCCGGTACCGGCGTGGCGGTTTCGCTCGGACACCAGCTGGCCGACGGCGATCAGATGGCGGCCTGCCGCGATGCCGGCGCCACGCTGCTGACTCACCTCGGCAACGGAATGCCCAACGAAGTCAACCGGCACCGCAATCCGCTGCTGGCGGGACTGGGGGTGGATGGCTTGACTGCGATGATCATCGCCGACGGTCACCATCTGCCGCGCGAACTGGTCAAGGTGATCATCCGCGCCAAGGGCGTGGAGAACACACTGGTGGTCAGCGACGCCTCTTCGCTTGCCGGAATGCCTCCGGGACACTATCACTCGATGGGGAACGATGTGGTGATCGAGGAAAACGGTTATCTGCACAATCCGGCCAAGAAATGTCTGGTGGGGTCGTCCGCGACGATTTTCGGGTGCGTCAAGGTGCTCTGCGAAATTCCGGATTTGTCCCCCGAAGACATCATCCGCCTGGCATACACCAATCCGCTCCGGGCGATTCATGCGGATCCGGCCGATCTGCGTCCTGTCGGACAGCGCTGCGTCTGGTCGGAGGAAAAGCACCGGTTTGAACGGGTTTGAGCGGTTGCGTTTCCGGAAAAAGCGGGAAAAACGCAAAAACCGCTTGCAGAATCGGTTTGTTGCGATATATTAGAGATTCTTCATCAAGGCGATTGTTCGCGCCGGGATCAGGCTGTTCATCCTCTGAGCCGGTTCCGGGAGCGGCGGTCGCGGCGGAATCCGTTCCGCCCGCCGTGCCCTGTAGCTGGAGGCGCGGTTGCGGTCGAAGCTCTGTTTTGAGGCGAAAAGACACGGAAAAAAGGTTGAGAAAGTTATGGTAAGAATCAGACTGAAACGGACCGGCACCCGGAATGCCAGTTGCTTCCGGATTGTAGTGATGGATGAACGCTCCAGCCGTGACGGCAAGGCGATCGAGGAACTCGGGTTCTACGATCCCCGGCGTAAGGACGAAAAGATCGCCCTGGATCGTTTCAATTACTGGAAAGGCGTCGGCGCCATGGTTTCCGAAACGGTTGCCGCCATCGCCGCCCGCGCCGACAAGGGCGTGTCGCTCAAGGATAAGGTAAAGCCGGTCAAGCCGTCCAAGAAGGCTCAGGCCGCCGCCGCTGCTGCGGAAAAGGCGAAGGCGGAAGCCGCCGCCGCCGCCGAAGGGGAAGGCGAAGCCCAGGCGTAATGCCGGAACGGCGTTTCGGTATATAACTATTTTTTGAGGAAAGAAAAATGCTGAAGGCATTTTTGAGATTTTTGACTGGCGGTTCCGCCGAACCGGCGGCGCCTTCCGCCGGTGAGCGCGGTATCCGTGATCTGGAAGGATTCGTGGAATATGTGGCGCGCGCGCTGGTGGACGCTCCGGACGATGTCCGGGTGACCCGCGAGGAAAACGCCGACGGCTGCACCATCCGGATCGACTGCCGCAAGGAAGATATCGGCAAAATCGTCGGGAAACGTGGAAAAACGATTATGGCCATCCGTTCCCTGGTGAGCGGAGCCGCCGGGCGTATGCACCAGCGGGTTTCGGTCGAAGTGGTTGATTGAATTGAAGATCGATATCCTGACCCTGTTCCCGGAAATGTATCCGGGGCCGCTGGGCGAAAGCATCATCGGCCGCGCGGTCAGGAACGGCCTGGCGGAGGTGACGGCGATCGATCTGCGGCGTTACGCTTCCGACCGGCGCGGCACGGTGGACGAGAAGCCTTACGGCGGCGGTCCCGGCATGTTGATGAAGGTGGAAGTGTTGTCCGCGGCGATCGAAGATCTGCGGGGGGAGGATACGCTGGTGCTGCTGACTTCGCCGCGGGGACGGCGGTTCGATCAGGCAGCGGCTGCGGAATTGAGCCGACGGTCGCATCTGCTGATCGTCTGCGGACACTATGAAGGAGTGGATCAGCGGGTGATTGATCAGCTGGTCGACCGGGAGTATTCGATCGGCGACATGGTGCTGACCAGCGGTAATCTGGCGGCGATGGTGATGGTGGATGCGATGGTCCGGCTGCTGCCGGGCGCGCTGGGATGTGAGGAATCAAGCGGCGACGAATCGTTTGCCGAAGGGCTGCTGGAATATCCGCAGTACACCCGCCCGCCGGAATTCCGGGGGCGGACGGTGCCGGAGGTGTTGCTTTCCGGCGACCATCAGCGCATCGCGGCCTGGCGCCGCGAAGAGTCGGAGCGGTTGACGCGGGAGCGTCGCCCCGATTTGTGGGAACGGTATTTGCAAACGAAAAAACTTGGAGGCAAGTTGAAATGAACATAGTCGACAAAATTCGCAACGAACAGGTCAAGTCCGATGTTGCCGATTTCGCCGTAGGCGATACGGTCAAGGTCTATGTCAAGATCGTGGAAGGCACGACCGAACGCATTCAGCTCTTCGCCGGTACGGTGATCGCCCGGCGCGGAACCGGAATCGAGGAAACCTTCACCGTCCGCCGGGTGACCGCCGGTCATGGAGTGGAGCGTGTCTTTCCGCTGCACAGCCCCCGGATCGACCGCATCGAAGTGGCCCGCAAGGGCCGGGTGCGCCGGGCTAAGCTGTATTACCTGCGGGACAAGGTCGGCAAGGCCGCCCGCGTCAAAGAAGCCCGCTGAAACCCTCCGCCCGGACGCAGGCGCAGGTCTGCGGCGACGTCCGACGGTGTTGGTTATGAACTTCTTGCCGGAAGATCACGAACTCCTCTCCCTGGAAAGAATGCTCCGGGCGGAGGGGTTTGTTTTTATTGCCGGTGTGGACGAGGCGGGGCGCGGACCGCTGGCGGGCCCCGTGGTGGCGGGAGCCGTCTGTTTCCCGCCCGGATGCCGGGTGCCGGAGGTGTTCGACTCCAAACAGGTGGACGAAGCCACTCGCCGGGCCATGCGCGAAGCGATCCTGGCGGCGCCGGGGGTGCGCTGGGCGGTCCGCGAGGTGTCCGCGGCGGACATCGACCGGGTGAACATTCTGCGGGCCACGGACCGGGCCATGCGCGAAGCGGTACTGGCGCTGGGCGAGGAGATCGAGTTTTTGCTGGTGGATGGTCGTCCGGTGCCGCATCTGCCGCGGCCGTCGCGGGCGGTGGTCAAGGGGGACGCGCGTTCGGCCTCCATTGCGGCGGCGAGTATTCTGGCGAAGGTGTACCGGGACGAATGGATGACGCGGGCGGATGCGGAATTTCCCGGTTACGGTTTTGCGGAGCACAAGGGGTACGGAACGAAACAGCATCTGGAAGCGCTGCGGCGGCTGGGGCCGTGCCCGCTGCACCGGCGGAGTTTCGCTCCGGTTCGCGAGCTGGTGTCGCCGATGGAGCAGGGCGAACTGTTTTGAGAACGGACCGGATGGAATCAGGGAACGAATGGTGAATATGAACGGAATTTTCACGTTAAGGAGTATACCCCGCGCAACCGGCGCGGGTCAGACCGGATGCGGTTTCTGAAGCGGGGGATGCCGTTTCGGAGACCTTTGCAGGTGACAGAACCGGCGTCGGGACGGCGTCGGAGAGAATGTTTTGAATCAATCGGTCAGCGAAATACAGGAAGTTTATCATGAGCGAATACAGTCTGGATACCATTCGTCACAGTGCGGCCCATCTGATGGCGGCGGCGGTGAAACAGCTTTTTCCGACGGCCCGGTTCGACATCGGCCCGGCTACGGAGAACGGTTTTTACTATGACTTCGACCTGGAGCGGCGGCTGACGCCGGAAGATTTGAAGGCCATCGAAAAGGCGATGAAGAAGATGATCGGGCGCAAGGTGCCGTTCGAACGCTTCGAACCCACCCGGGAGGAGGCGGAACGGATGCTGCGGGAAGACGGTCAGACCTTCAAGCTGGAACGGCTGGCGGACGTGCCGGAGGGCGCGGTGATCAGCTTCTACCGCAGCGGGGATTTCGTCGATCTCTGCCGCGGACCGCATGTGGACCATGCCGGGCGGATCGGGGCGGTGAAATTGCTGTCTGTCGCCGGATCCTATTTCCGCGGGGACGAGAAGAATCCGATGCTGCAGCGGATTTACGGTACCGCCTTTGCCACGGAAGAGGAGTTGCAGGAATATCTCCGGCGGATGGAGGAGGCGCAGAAGCGCGACCATCGCCGGTTGGGGCAGGAACTGGGACTCTTCTGTTTTTCCGAAAACGTCGGCCCCGGCCTGGTGCTGTGGCAGCCGAAGGGGGCTTTCGTCCGCAACCTGATTGAAACGTATTGGCGGGAACAGCATTACCGCAACGGGTACGATCTGCTGTACACGCCGCATATCGGGCAGAGCGTGCTGTGGGAAACTTCCGGGCATCTGTCGTTCTACAAGGACGGCATGTATTCACCCATGCAGATTGATGAGAAGGACTATTTCGTCAAGCCGATGAATTGTCCGTTCCACATCGAAATTTATCAGTCGAAGCTCCGCTCCTACCGGGAACTGCCGCTGCGCTGGGCCGAACTGGGTACGGTATACCGGTACGAAAAGTCCGGCGTACTGCTCGGTCTTCTGCGCGTCCGTGGATTCACCCAGGACTTTGCGCTAATCATCTGCACCCCTTAACAGATCGAGTCGGAAATCGCCGAAGTGTTGCGGTTCAGTCTCTCCATCTGGAAGGATTTCGGCTTCAAGGAGATCAAGGCATACCTCGCGACCCGTCCGGAAAAGGCGGTCGGCGATCCCGCCCGCTGGGCGCAGGCGCTTTCTTCACTGGAAAATGCAGTCCGGAAGTGCGGTCTTGAATGTGAAGTTGATGAAGGCGGAGGCGCGTTCTACGGTCCGAAGATCGACCTCAAGATCAAGGACGCGATCGGGCGCGAATGGCAGACGACCACCATTCAGTTCGACTTCAATCTGCCGGAACGTTTCGATATGAGCTATATCGGGGAGGACGGCAAAAAGCATCAGCCCTATATGGTGCACCGGGCATTGTTCGGTTCGCTGGAACGCTTTTTCGGGATTCTGATCGAGCAGTACGCCGGAGCGTTTCCGCTGTGGCTGGCTCCGGAACAGGCGCGCATTCTGCCGATTACCGAACGGCAGCATGAATGCGCCCGGAGGCAGCTGAAAGAATTGCGTGAGGCCGGTTTCCGGGTGGAGCTGGACGACCGTCCGGCCAGCCTGGGGGCGAAGATCAAGGATGCGCGGCATGATCGGATTCCGTATCTGCTGGTGGTCGGCGCGCAGGAAGCGGAAAACGGCGGATTTGCCGTGCGCAGTCGCCGCGAAGGCGAGCTGGGGGTGATGACACCGGCGCAGTTGATGGAAAAAATGAAAATGGAAGTTGATAATAAGATTTGTTAAACTATAGTAACGGGAAAGACGGCGCATGGCACAGGGTCGTGCGCCGGAAATCACACACAACGGAATGAGGTGTTGCTATTGCTAAGCTGCTGAAACCCGGAGATCGTTCGTTTTCCGCCGAACAGGTTCGCCTGATTGGCGCGGACGGCGAACAACTGGAAATTGTGCCGCTGAGCCGGGCGCGCGAAATGGCGCAGAATGCCGGACTGGACCTGGTGCTGGTTTCAGAACGGTCCGTGCCGCCGGTCGTGCGCATCATGAATTTCGGAAAGCTGCAGTATGAGCAGAAGAAGAACCTGAAGGCGCAGCGCAAAAATACCATTGCTCAGAAAATCAAAGAGGTCAAGTTTCATATCAACGTCGATAAGAACGATTATGACATAAAAATGAAACGTGCCCTTGAATTTCTGGAAAAAGGGTATAGATTAAAACTCACGTTGGCGCTCAGAGGACGGGAGATGGCCCATCAGGATCTGGCGTTCGAACTGATCGAACGGATTCTGGCGGACCTGACGCCTTACGGGGAACCCGACGGCAAACCGAAATTGCTCGGGCGCAACATTACGGTGAACTTCGCTCCCAGATAGGTTGGGGAGCGTGGCGCGGCGACCGGCTGGCATCGGCCGGCGCGGCGCAGGAACGACAACCCATTAAAACATGGAGAGAAACGATGCCCAAGCTGAAAACCAGAAAATGTGCCGCCAAGCGGCTCAAAATGACCGGAACCGGCAAGTTCCGGCACAACAAGGCCGGCGCCCGCCACCTGATGACCGGCAAAGGTGCCAAACGTAAACGCCGCCTGGGACAGGACGGCGCCGTATCCCCGGCGGAAAAGAGCCGGATCAAAGTGGCATTGCCCTACGGGCTCTGACAGACGGAGGTAAATACATATGTCGAGATCTACTTATGCCGTGCCGTCGCGGAAGCGCCGCAAGCGGGTATTGGAACGGGCCAAAGGGTTTTACGGCAACAGCAGCAAGAATATCCGCACCGCGTATGATGCGGTGGACAAGG
>CASFXO010000074.1 GCA_949298665.1 uncultured Lentisphaeria bacterium | reverse complement strand
GCGACAAATGCAGAAACCGGCAGATCTTCGAATTGTCCCGCCAGATGTCCAGCAGCCGCAGATTCGACGGATGCGGTTCCGTGGAACTCAACCGGATCCGGAATTCCCCCGGCAGGCGGCATAAAGCCCCGACCAGGTCTCCGAGGTCCCTCTTCCCGTCCCGGTAGGCGGCGGTATTGACTCCGGTCAGAACCAGCTCCGGCATCCCGGCCGCCAGCGCCTGCCGGCAGTCGGCCAGCACCTCCGCGAAGTCCCGCGAACGCTCCGGCCCGCGCGCGTAAGGAACGATGCAGTAGGAACAGAAATTACCGCACCCCTCCTGAATTTTCACAAACGCCCGGCTCCGGTACGGGAAACGGCCCCGCGCCTCCTCCCGGAAAAGTTCCCGCGATTGCGCCATGCTGTACTCCGGCGGCCCCGGTTCCCGCAGCCCGGTGATTTCCTCGATATGCCGTTTCGCCGGATTGGTCAGAACCGCGTCGACCACGCCGTCGCGCAGCCATTCCGCCCGGTCCAGTTCGGCGCTGCAACCGGTCGCCACCAGCCGGGCGCCGGGCCAGCGACGGCGAAACTGCCGAGCGGTCTGACGACTTTTGCGGGCGGCCTCCCCGGTCACAGTGCAGGAATTGATCACCACCAGATCCGGCTCGACGGCGGAATCGTGAACGTCCGCAACCCGATAACCGGCCCGCTCCAAACGATCCACCAACAGAGCGGAATCGGCCGTATTCAGCCGGCATCCGAGAGAGAATAATACTGCGGTTTTCATTGTTTTGTCCATAACGATAACATACCATCTTTCGCGGTTTTTTACAATCCCGCTTGCAGGAAAGGGATTTAAATGATATAGTAATATATTTACGTGCGGAAGAAACTTCCCGGTGCAAAGTTTTCGCCGTCACGCCCGCGAGAGGGTGTGCCGAGCGATTCGCCGCCCCGGCGCAATCCGGCGGCGACGGCGTTCGGGCGGCATGCTGGAAATTTTCCGGCCGCTTCCCCAATTCCGGAGTTCATGCAGTGAATCGTAAGGATTACATCAGCGACAATTTGATCAATATCCGGGACCGCCTGCGGCAACCCCGGCCCGTACCGGAAACCGCCGCGGAGCCGCCGGCCGCCGCGGAACGCCTGACGGCCCCGCCGCCGCAGACCCGGGCCGCGGTCCGACGCGAGGCGGACGGCATGCGGGCGCAGAGCGATCTCCTGAGCCGCATCGCCCACGATGCCGCGGAACTGGAAACGGAAGCGGAAGCGGCGGAACAGACGTTGCGCGACAGCCGGGCTCTGCGGGATCTGCTGCTGGCTCTGGCGGAAAAAGCCGGTGAACGGTCTCCGGAAAAGGACGGGACGGGTTTCGCTAAAAGCATAGACAATCTGCGTATCGAATACTTCCGAATTGCCGGAAAGCGCGACGCGCTGCGCCGCTCCGGAGGACATGCGCCTCGCGGGGAAGATGCCGGACATGCGCGGCGGGAGTGGCTGCTGCCGGCGGCGCTTCTGGCGGGGGCGATGCTGCTTTCGGCGGTGATTGTCGCCGCGGCGATGGCGGCGGTTTTCCGGTAATTTTCTCAGAGGGCACCATGATCATCAAAACCAGAGCATTTCCCCGCGCGGCACTGATCGGCAACCCGTCGGACGGCTATCACGGCAAAACCATCGCCTTCGTCTTCAGCAACTACCAGGCGGAAGTCCTTCTCTACGAAAGCCCGGAACTCGACCTGCTGCCGTCCCTGCGCGATCACAGCACCTTTCAGAGCATCGAGCATCTCTGTTCGGACGTCAGCTTTTACGGGTATTACGGCGGGATCCGGCTGCTGAAGGCCGCCATCCGCAAGTTCTACGACTACTGCGTCGAACGCGGCATCCGGCTGGATAACCGGAATTTCACGTTGCGCTATCGGACCAATATTCCCAACCGGCTCGGGCTGGCGGGTTCCTCCGCCATCATCACCGCCGCGGTGCAGGCGCTGACCCGCTTTTATGCCGTGCCGATCGCGCCGCCGCACATGGCCAATCTGGTATTGTCGGTGGAACGGGACGAACTCGGCATTCCCGCCGGGCTCCAGGACCGGGTGGCCCAGGCCTACAATACGCCGGTCTACATGGACTTCGACCGGGATTACATGCAGCGGCACGGCGTCGGACGCTACGAGGAGCTGGAGATTCCCGACGATCTCCACTGCTACATCGCCTATCGTACCGACCTGGCCGAAGGCTCGGAAGTGCTCCACAGCCGCCTGCGCGACGAATACGAGGCCGGCAAACCGGAGGTGTTGGCCGCCATGCGGGAATGGGCCGACCTGACCGACCGCGTCCGGGAAGCACTGGAACAGCGTGCGTTCGACCGCCTTCCGGCGTTGCTGAACCGGAACTTCGATTTACGCTGCGAAGTCTGCGGCACCGCGATCAGCCCCAAAAACCGCCGCATGGTGGAACTGGCCCGCGCCGTCGGCGCCTCCGCCAAATTCACCGGCTCCGGCGGTGCCATCATCGGCACCTACGAGGACGAAGCCATGTTTCAGGCGCTGCGCACCCGGCTGGCCGAACATCAGATCGAGGTCATCCGGCCCGATATCGTCCGATCCCCGGAAATGGCGGTGATGCCGTGAGCGCCATCCGCAAGGCCGTCATTCCCGCCGCCGGCTTCGGCACCCGGTTTCTGCCCTTCACCCGGGCGGTGCCGAAGGAGATGATCCCGCTGGTCGACAAGCCGGTCATCCAATATGTCGTTGAAGAGGCCGCCGCCGCCGGAATCACAGAGATTCTGATCGTCACCAGCAGCGGCAAAACCGCGATTCAGGATCATTTTCACCCCGGCGCGGCGCTGGAGGACCGGCTGCGCGCCTCCGGCAGGGAGGAACTCCTTGCGGAGCTGGCCGCGATCGACGCGTTGGCGGACATCCATTACGTCTATCAGCATCAGCTGAACGGCCTCGGCGACGCGGTGGCCCGGGCGCGGGCCTTCGTCGGCGATGAACCCTTCGCGCTGCTGCTGGGCGACACGGTACTGAGCGGCGACCGACCGGTCATCGGCCAGCTGGTCGCGGCTTATGAACGCACCGGCGCGGCGGTGGTCGCGCTGGAAGAAGTCCCCCGCGAAAAGGTGAACCGGTACGGCATCGCCGACGCCGTCAACCGCGACGGACGGCTGTACTCGATCCGCGCCCTGGTGGAGAAACCGGACCCG
>CASFXO010000073.1 GCA_949298665.1 uncultured Lentisphaeria bacterium | reverse complement strand
CGCCGCGCGCGGAAGCGCTGCCGCGCACCGCTGCCGCTGCGCCTGCGCTTCCGGCGGCGCCGCTGCGCCCGCTCTGGCGGCATCCGGTCGAGGAGTTTCCGGCGGGGCAGGAGATTTTTCCCATGAACGGCAAACCGGCGCTGCTGACCGCCGTCGGCAAACAGGTTCTGGTGTTCGACCTGGCCACCGGCAAGGTACTGCTGAGCCGGCGGGAGGAGGCGGACGTCACCGCGGTACACGCCGTGCCCGAACTGGAACTGCTGGTCGTCGGTCGCATGGATGAACTGGTGCACGGGTACGACTTCCGGGGGCGTCGCCGCTGGACGTTCCGGTCGGAAATGCATCCGGACGTCATCGCCACCGGCAAGGCGTACTGGTTCCGCACCTATCCGGGACTCGGAGGGATTCGCGCGATAGCCGACGGGCCGTTCAAGGAGAACCGGCGTCAGCTTTTCATCGGGACCGCGTCCACGGTGGAGATTCTGCACGCGGACGGTACGCTGGACCAGCGCGTGCGGCAGTGGTGGGGGCCCTGCTGCCAGTTCACCATGATCCGGAGGAAGAACGGTGAAAACGTCATGCTGGTCGGACGGCGTCACAACGGCTTTCATCATCTCGGCATTCTGGAGGCGTCGAATCCGCGTTTCCCCTGTCAGGGGTTCTGGGAACTTGCGAATCCGGAGCATTTCGTGCTCGGCTGGATCGGGGTGGTGCGCGGTCATATTTTCTATGAAGATCTCACCGGAGACGGACGGCCGGTGGTCGTCAGTGACCTGACCGGGGTGGATAACCGCATCGCCGTCTGGGACGAGGATGGCAAACCGCTGCGGGACGTTCCCCTGTTCGGCGCCAATGACGCGCCGGCGCGGGCGACCGATAAACCCGTTTCCGCGCCGATGCCGGTCCGCGATACGCGGATCGCGGCGCTGGACGGCGGCAGAATCCAGCACATCTATTGCGTGACCGAGGATGCGCTGCTGCTGGAATTCGATCCGCAGCTGCGGCTCTGCCGTTGTACGGCATTGCCGGTGGACCCGCTGCTGCTGGCCGCGTTTCCGGGAATGAATCGTCTGCTGGTCGGCGGACGCGGCGGCGAAGTGGTGTTGCTGGATGAAACCGGCCGTCCGCTGGCCGCCGGACGCATGGAGGGTACGCCGCTGTGGTGCAGTCAGGAAGGAGCGCTGGCCGTTGTGTCGGGGGATCGGGAAATCGCCGTTTTTGCCGCCTCTCCGCAGCGGGAGACGACGGACGGTCCGGAGACCGGCGTGCCGTCCACGGGTGGAGAATGAGGCAGGATGCGGTTATGCCGCGAGATACGGGCAAATCTCCGGGTTCTAATTTTTGAAAGGCTTGTTTATGGCGGAAAAAACATGGGCGACGGTTATTGAACGCCCCCGGGAGGCGGCATTCCGGGAGGTGACGCTTACGCCGAAACGCGAGGACACGGTGGTCTGCCGGACGCGCATGAGCGCGATCAGCACCGGGACCGACATGAAAACCTATCACGGACTGCAGCACCCGGAACAGTGCTGGTATCCGCTGGTTCCGGGATACGAGAACATGGGGGTCGTTGAGGAGGAGGGCGCCTACGCGCCCGGATTGCGCAGAGGCGACCGGGTGATGATCAACGAGTGCCGCCGCTATCTCGACTGCTGTTCCGCCTGGGGCGGCGGCACCCTGATCTGCCACAAGGACCGCGCCAATGCCGGAGGCCCCGGCGATCTGCTCTGCAAGGTGCCGGACAACGTGAGCGACGAACAGGCGGTGCTGGCGTATCTGGCCTGCGTGCCGTTGAAGGGGATTGAACGGTTCCGGCTCAAGCCGACGGATACGATTCTGGTGTTCGGGGCCGGCATGGTCGGCGTCAGCGCATTGCAGATTCTGAAAATTCTCTGTCCGCAGGCGACGGTGATTTCGGTGGAGCCGCATCCGTTCCGCCGGGAAATCGCCCGGCGTTACGCCGACGAAGTGATCACCCCGGACGCCGCCGGCATCGCCCGGCTCATGGAAATCACCGACGGCCGGAAAGCCGATAAGATTCTGGAATGTTCCGGCAACCCGGCGGTTCCCGGTATTCTGCACCGGTATCTCAAATCGGGCGGCTGGTTCGAGGACGATGAACCCGGCCACATCCACCTCAACGGCGACTATCCGGAGCCGCTGCGTTTCGATCATTATCACCGCTGGTTCATGACCAATGCGACCATCACCATGACCTGTGCCATCAAATGGAGCGGTAAGCCGCGGATTCTCCAATGGATGAGCGAGGGGAAGTTCGACACCTCCGGGCTGCCGGTGGAAATCTGGCCGGCGGGAAAGGCCCGGGAGGCTTTCGCCTACCAGAGCCGGAAGGGGGGGGACTGCTTCAAGATTCTTTTCGACTGGAGGGATCTCTGATGCGGTACGGGCTGGCCGCCTGGGGATTGCGGGAGACCCCCCTGGTGGAACAGCTCCGGCTGACGGCCGGTCTCGGATTGGATCTGCTGGAACTTTCCATCGGCAACGGCGAAGCGGATCCGCTGCAGCCCGGCGCTCCGGAAACGGTTCTCCGGGAAGTGCAGGAAGCGTTTGCCGCGCACGGCGTCCGGCTGGAATGCGGCTGCACCGGCAACGATTTCACCGGCGATGATGTCGAGACGCAGATAACCCGCACGCGGGCGGTGATCGATACGGCGGCCCGGCTCGGAATCCGGCTGTTGCGGATTTTCGCCGGGTTCGCTTCGGACAGCGTGGTCGTCGGAAAGCGGTTCGACCGGTTGTGCCGGGCATTGACCGCGGTACGGCGGCATGCCGCGGAGCGCGGAGTCGTACTCTGCGTGGAAACCCATGGCGGTGTCGCGGTTCCGGAGAAAGGGGTTCTGGTGCATTTCCACAGCGTCACCACCCGGATCGACTGCTGGCGGGAACTGCTTCGGACCGGGGTGTCCATTGCCTGCGATCCGGCCAATCTGGCAGCGGTCGGCTTCGGCGATCCGGCGGGGTTCGTCCGGATGTTCCGCGGCCGGATCGCCTATCTTCACTTGAAGGATT
>CASFXO010000072.1 GCA_949298665.1 uncultured Lentisphaeria bacterium | reverse complement strand
TGCGCCTCCGCGATCAGTTCGCCCGGCGTCTGTCCGGCCATGATGCCGCAGATCAGCGGATAAGATTTTTTCAGAAAAGACCTCCGCATTCGCCACTCCTTTCCACATCCACTTCCGCTCACGGGAACGTCAGAACGACTTTGCCGATGTTTTCCGCCCGCCGGAGCACGCCGTGCGCCTGTTCCACCTCGCGAATCGAAAACACCGCATGAATGTTGGTGATCAGTTTCCGGTTGCTGAACAGCGGCCAGAGTTCCCGCTGAAGCGCCCGGAGCACGGCACTCTTCTCCTCCGTCGTACGGCTGCGCAGAGTGCTGCCGATCAGCCGGATACGCTTGCGCCAGAGGGTTTCCAGATCGATCACGGTCTCCGCGCCGCCCATCGTCGCGATCATGATCCAGCACCCGCCGAACACCATGTGCCGGAAGCACTCCCCCATCCCCCTGCCGCCGATGCAGTCCAGCGCGACGGTCGGCGGGTGCGCGGCAATCACCGCACAAACATCCTCCGTCCGGTAATCGAGCACATGATCCGCGCCGAGTTCCCGGACAAACGCCGCCTTCTCCGGGGAACCAATCGTGGTGATCACTTCCGCTCCCATAAGTTTCGCATACTGAATCGCCGCCAGCCCGACGCCGCTGGCGCCCGCCTGCATGTAGAAAACGTCACCCGGTTTCATCCCCCCGGCTTCCAGACGCAGATTGAGATAAACCGTGCTCCAGACCTCCGGCAATGAAGCCGCCTCGACCATGGAAAGCCCCTCCGGAATCGGAATTACCATCCCGGCCGGCGCGGTCACGAGTTCGGAATAACCGCCGCCGCCGAGCAGCGCGCACACCCGGTCTCCCGGTTGAACATCAGCCTCCGGAGGAGCCTCCAGCACTTCTCCGGAAACCTCCAGCCCGCACCACGGCGGCCATTCCGGCGGCGAAGCGTAACACCCGTCCTTCTGCATCAGGTCGGCGCGATTCACCGCGGCGGCATGGACCCGGATCAGCACTTCCCCTTCCCCGCGGACGGGATCCGGAACTTCCGCCCAGAGAAACCGACGATTTTCATCAAGTATCATGGCATGCATCGCCTCAACTCCATCGGGTATATCCGGAGGCGGCCAGCAGGACCTTTTCCACCAGATCATCGTGTTCATAGGAATATGGATTCCGGATTTCGCCGCGGATCAGCCCGGCGAATTCTTCCATCTGTTCCAGATAGCGGTCCCGGCGCACGCCGAAGTCCAGCACGTGCAATCCCGCCTTGTAACCGGGACGGTCTTCCGCCAGCGCCATGCGCAGCAGCAGCGCCTCCTGATCGAAACGCTCCAGCGGCGAGAGTTCCACCCAGCCCCGGGTCCCGGAAATCTTCAGGCGGCGCTTTGCCTGACATTCCCGGCTGCAGCAGCGGAGCACCGCCGTGGCGTATGGATATTCCAGAACGGCCAGGCAGTTGTTCCGGATATGGGGAGCAACTTCCGGTGTCGATTTCAGAAAAGGCGTCACCTGTTCCGGCGCGCCGAGCATCGCCACGACGAAATCAATCAGATGACAGCCCAGATTGAACATGATGCCGCCCCGGAACCGCCCCAGATATTCCTGATAGGCTTCGCCGCCGTAGGAGTGGTTCATGTCGGCCTCGACCGCGAAAATATCTCCGAGCCACCCCTCCCGCACGATCTTCAGGCAGAACTGGAAGGCCGGATTCCCGCGGAACATGTATCCCATCTGCAACGGCAGCCCCCGGCTCCGGCACCCGTCCAGCAGCCGCCCGAACAAAGCCGGATCCTCGCCGGCCGGTTTGTCCAGATGCATCGGCAGCCCCTGCTCCATGCAGCGGAGCGCCGTCGGCACCAGCTCGGTGTTCGGCACTTCCACCACCACCCCCTGCAATCCAGGATACCGGAGCGCTTCATTCAGACTCAGTCGTCTCATCCCGTCGAACACCTCCAGTCCGGATGCGAACTTCGCCGCGGTCGTGGCACTGTCGTCCACCACCCCGACCACCTCGAACACGTCGGTCATCCGCAGCAGAGTCGCCATTTTTGCCGAGGCATGTTCGTGGGATACACCGATCTGCGCGATTTTGATTTTCTCCATAACAAGCTCCCTCTGTTGTCGGCGGCGCCGTCTCATGACCGCATGGCGGCCAGATAAGCGTCCATCGCCGGATTGGGC
>CASFXO010000071.1 GCA_949298665.1 uncultured Lentisphaeria bacterium | reverse complement strand
GAAACGGCGGGAACCCGCAACGAACATCCGGCAGCCGCTCCGGATGTGAACGGAATGGCTGAACAGGCCGTGGAAGACGCCCGGAACGCGGAAACGAAGCGCATTGCCGACATTCGCGCGCTGTTCGGCAGCGATTATCCGGAAGTGCTGGCCTCCTGCGTGTCCGAAGGCACAAGTCTGGAAGCGGCGAAGGACCGCTACATCGAAGCCATGCGCAAATCGCGACCGACGCTGAATCTCATGATGCCGAACGGCGCCGACCGTTCGGAAGCGGTGGTGGAAGCGGCGGCGCTGCTGGCCCTTGGCCGGGACGAGTCGAAGCTGGAAAAGCACGGTTACAAGCCGGAAACGATCGATGCCGCGCGAAAGCATTTCCGCGGCGGCGCGAGTCTGCAGCAGATTCTGCTGATTCAGGCGCGGGCCAACGGATGCATGGCGCCGACGTTCCGCGGCTACGAGCGGGAAGTTCTGCAGGCGGCCTTTTCGACGAACGCGATCGGCGGGATTCTGTCGAACGTGGCGAACAAAACGCTTCTGGACGCCTTCCTGTACGTGGAACAGAGCTGGAAAAAGATTGCGGCGATCACCTCGGCGGTGGATTTCAAGCGCTACACCAACTACCGGCTGACCGGCGATTTGAGTTTCCGCAAAGTGGCGAAGGGCGGGGAAATCGCCTCCGGAAGCCTGGGGGAAGACGCCTTCGGCAATCAGGTGTCGCCGTATGGCCGGATGCTGATTCTGACGTGGGAAGATCTGCGCAACGACGATCTGGGGGCGCTGGACAAGGCGGCGGCATTGCTGGGCCGTGGTGCGGCGCTGGGGTTGAACCGGGCATTCTGGACGGAATTTCTGGATAATTCCACGTTTTTCACCTCCGGCAACAAGAATCTGGTCAGTTCCAATGCCTTCGGGGTTGCCGGAGTCACCAAGGCGCTGGAAGCCTTCCGGAAACAGACGGACGCCAATGGCGAGCCGCTGGGGATTGCGCCGCGTTACGTGGTGGTGCCTCCGGCGCTGGAAGTGGAAGCCGAACAGCTGTACAAAGACACCAATGTGGAAAACGCGGACGCGAAGAAACCTGCGACCACCGGCAATCCGCACCGCGGCAAGTTTGAGCCGGTTCCGTCGGCGTATCTGGACAATGCCGCAATTTCCGGCGGCAGTGCCTCGACCTGGTATCTGGTGGCGGATCCGATGGCGCTTCCGGTGATGGAAGTGGCATTCCTGGATGGTCAGCAGGTACCGGCGGTGGAAACCGCGAGCGCGGACTTTGAAACGCTGGGGATCAAAATGCGCGGTTATTTCGCATTCGGTGTGGAAAAGCAGGATCCGCGCGGTGCCGTGAAGTCCACCGAAGCTTGATAAAAAAGGAAAGGAATTTGCAAAATGAATGCAAAGTTTATTTCTCCCGGAAAAACCGTTGATTACACCGCCTCCGCCGCCGTCTCCGCCGGAACCGTCGTGGTTCAAGGGGAACTTGTCGGCATTGCGGAAACCGACATCGAAGAAGGCATGACCGGCGCCCTTGGCGTGGAAGGCGTCTATGAAGTGGTGAAGGATTCCAGCGACATCACCGCCGGGGCGATCGTCTACTGGGACGACAGCGCGAAGAAGGCGACCGGCACCGAAGGATCGGATAAACGTCTGGGGCTGGCGGTATCCGCCGCCGGTACGGGCGTCGGCGTGGTGCAGGTGAAGCTCGGCTGAGGATTCCGGCATGATCGAACGGGCGGAAAAACTTCTGGCGCGCCGGTTTGACCGGGAATCGGTGCCGGTTTTCTACCGGCGCGGCGACCGGGTGTTTCCGCTCCGTGCCGAACCGGGAAAGACCTTGTTTCGCGCGGATGATGAAAGCGGCATGGTTATCCGCCATGAATCGCGTGACTTCATCGTCCGCGCGGACGATCTGAATCTGGGTGGACCTCCGGAAATCGGCGACGAAGTGATTTATCTTGGCAAGATTTTCCGGGTGTTTGCGCCCAACAACGAACCGTGCTGGCGATACCGCGGACGCTATGATCTGCAATTTCTGCGGATTCATACGGCGGCGACAGGACGGAAGGACCCGGGGGGCTGGTGAGAATGGACATCAATGTGCGATTGTGCGAAGGCGTGGCCGAATATCTGCGGCGGCGTCGGGACGTGCTGAGCGACTGCGAAGTGCGCGTGGATTATGCGCCGAACATCGATCCGCAGACCATCGGTTCGGCGCTGCTGGTGGTCTGTCCTTCGTCGGAAGAAGCGGCGGAGACCAGCCGGGACGGCGTGGACGTGCGGGAAATCGAGTTGCAGATCGGCTTCTTCCGTCAGGCGTCGGTGTCGGATGTTCCGGCACTGCTGGCGACCAGCGGCGCGGTGGCGCGGCTGCTGGAATTTTCCAAAGATTTGAATCTGGACGGGGTGACGCCGTACACGGCGGAACGGGATGTGCTGTATGATCCGAAAATGCTTTTGGAAAAAGGGGTGTTTTTCAGTCTGATCCGTTATCATTTGAAGGTGTCCGGAACATGCTGAAAGAAGTGATCGAAAGCCAATATTCCAGCGGCATGCTTTCTCCCGGTCTGGTACCGCAGTCGAAGCTGAAAGAATGGGGAATGCCGCTTCATGTGAACGCGCGGGTGGCATTTACTCCGCAAGCCGTCATGAAGCTGGAAGCCGCGGCTCGGAAAAGGGTTCTGAAACGGACCGGTGCATACGTGCGCAAAGTGGTGCAGAGCCTGATCCGGAAAAGGAAGAAGAAAACCTCCCCTCCTGGGCATGCTCCCTTTTATCATGGCCACCGCGGTCCCGGCGGTCTGACGTTCAAACAGTCGATACTGTTTGAAGCTGACTCTTATTCGGTGGCGATCGGTCCGCAGGACAACCGGTGGAAGGACTTCGGGGGTCTGCACGAGTTCGGCGGGGTGCGCAGCAGAAAACTTTTGAATCCGAAAAAAATGGAACGCCGTTACCGAATCGGCGAAGTCGGGCCGGTGTCCACCGGCAAGTTCAAGCGGCAGCGAAGAAACATCGGCGGAAATTTTCGCGGATTTACCGATCCTCTGGACGGTTCTCCGGTGGTTTTCATCCGTCTGACCAGCAAGCGGCAAATTGAACATGCCAGACGGTTGAATCGGCGGATGCAGAAACAATACTTTTCACAAAACGGCATGGCGAAATATCCGGCGCGCCCGTTCATGGGCCCCGGTTTTCAATTGGCAAAACCGAAATTTGCGGAATTCTGGCGTGACGCCATCCGCTGAAAAAACGAAAGGGAAAAAACTATGGCGCTCATGGGCAAAAACGGCGTTTTGAAAATCGGCGAAGCGGGTGGCGAACCTTCGACCGAAGTCAATCGGATCAAGGATGTAACCATCAATACATCCAAGAATATGGCGGACGTTTCCACCCGCGCCTCCGGCGGCTGGCGTGAAAATGCTCCGGGGCTGAAAGAAGGCACCATTGAATTTACGATGGTGGCGGTTGACGCGGCTTCTGACGACTACGCGGCGCAGAAGAAGATTCTGGACGCCTATGACACCGACACGCCGCTTGCCGTATTCGCCGACAACGGAAACGGAAAGGGGATCAAAGGGGATTTTTATGTGACGGACGCTTCTGAAAGCCAGCCGCTGGAAGACGCCATCACCTATTCGGTAACGCTGTCGCCGTGCTGTGATACGCGGGTTCCGACGATCACCCGCTGATTGATGACAGGAAAGGACGCGAAGCAATGAACGGCCTGGTGAAAATGGGCTATCGCGGCATTTTGAAGTACGGTCCTGCCGGGAAGACGCCTTCGGAACGCCTTCCGAAAACGGCGGATGTTTCGATTGCTCTGGAAAAGGGTACGGCAGACGCCACCACGCGCGATTCCGCCGGGTGGCGTGAAACCGTGCCGACGCTGAAGAATGCGACGCTTGAAATCACCGTTGTCCGGGATGCCGCGGACGCGGCTTTCGTTTTTTTTGCAAATGCGCTGGAAACGGACACGAAAGTGGCGTTGTTCGCGGACGACGGAACGGGCGAAGGCTTTGACGGTGATTTTCATGTATCGGAACTTGCCGACTCGCAGGCGCTGGAAGACGTGGAAAAACTGACGGTAAGCTGTACGCCGGCGGGTCGTTTCCACCGCATCTATCCGGAGCCGGCGGAACCGGGTCCGGATCAGCAGGAGTCAGGGGGTGAAGCGTGAAGACTTTCAAAGACCGA
>CASFXO010000070.1 GCA_949298665.1 uncultured Lentisphaeria bacterium | reverse complement strand
GAAATCCCCGGCACGCAGCGATCGGACACCGGTTCCCCGGACATGCAGCAGCTTCCCGGACCGGTCGAAAACCAGCAGCGCCAGCCGGGCGTCCCCCGCAATCGCCGGAAGATTGCCCGATGCGGGGATTGCCAATTTCCCGATCAGCCAGATGTCGCACCCCCCGTCCGAACGGAATACCTTGCAGGCGCGGGCAAAAGGATCTTCCGAGCGGATTCCTGGGGTTTCAACGGAACGTACCGGATCCTCCGCCCCCTCAGGCACCACCCGGATCACTTTGAGAAATACGCTGACGCCCCCCTTCCCGCGATCCCGCCGGATCAGGTAGACCACCGGCGCCGTCACCTCCAGCCCCGGATGAACCGCGGCAATATATTCCCGGTCCGGCGCCCCGGGGAAATCCACCTTGATCCTGCCCCGGAAAGGCGACCGGACGATGAATGCGGGATTCGTCAGCTCCATCCCCGTCCCCTCACCGGTCCGAATGCTCTGCGGCTGCGTCAACAGGGCGTAGCCGTGGCCGGGCACCTCATAACGGAAATGGCGGTCTTCAAACCCGGTCAGCCGGTAATCCCGCCGGAACCGGTTTTCCGCGCTCAATCCCGGAAACAGGCCGTAAGTCCCGACCGGCGTCATCGCCCGGGAAACGCGCCAGTCCTTCATGGCGGTGTGAAAACTGTCATCCCGGAATTCCCCGCCGGCCATGATGCCGATGTCCAGCCAGTACCCCAGATCCGTTCCGGTCGCATCCGGACGCTGCGCGATCATCCGCTCGTACCGGGACACGCCCTCCGTGCGATAAGCTCCCGGATGCGCCGCCAGCGCATACTGCACCACGTCGTCCGCCAGAAAACCATTCAGATAACCGCCTCCCGTCTGCGGATCGAAACTCTTCCCGTCGGCCAGCAGCGCCTGGTGCGCCACGGTCATCTGCGTCCAGCTGTGCCGGTAATGACTGTTGTAATAACCGGGATCGTTGCTCCAGTCGTGCCCCCGGCTGAAGAAAGTCCAGGTCAACGCCTCCCGCTGTCCGTGATTGTTCTGCATGCCCGCCGCCAGCTGTGCGCCGTACCGGCAATCCCCCCTGCCGCCGCGCAGCAGGGCCAGGCCTTTGGCGCCGTAGAAAACACTCTCTCCGGCCAGCATTTTTTCGTCCCTGTCCGCCGCCGCCACCTCGCGCAGCAAAGCCGGCGTAATCCGGAAAAGCGTCAGCCGGTCCACCGGCGGAACCACCGGTCCATCCCCGTACAGCGCCCGGAGAAACCGCAGCATCTCCCGACGCACGTCCGGTGCGCCATACAGCAGCAGCCGCCAGCCGTTGCGCAGCTGGGAGCTCCAGTAACGGTCGGACAACGCCGTCTGACCCGGCTCCGGCAGCCGCCGCATCGGCGGTACATAAAACCGGTCCGGCCCGTCGTCCCCGATCGTCGGCATGTGCCCGGAAAGTTCCCGCCGGATGAAAAAACGATCCATCATCGCCACCAGCCCGGGATCCCGGTAAAAGGATGTTCCCGCCGCCAGTCCCTGCCGGACCGCCGCATCGGCAATACCCGCCATCGCGCAGTACAACTCCGTCGTATGCACCGAATAAGTGGTGGACACCTCAAAATAGAACCCGTTGCGATCCACATTGTTGTCGATCATCGAACGCAACGACGACGGCCCCTGCAGCAGCGGCGAGAGCAACCGTTCGTCCCGCAGCAGCAGCCCGGCGTAAGCCGCTCCCCGGACATAATCGGCCAGACCGTTGTTGAGCTGTCCGCCTTCCATCGCCCAGCCGTAACAAAACTCCCCACCGTCCCGCAGCAGGTTTGCCGCGACATGTTCACGGATGCTGGCGAATCCGGGAAAGGCCGAGGGCGCTTCCAATTCCCCGGAAGCGGTAATCAGATCCAGCGTATTCGCATAATTCTCCAATCCCCGCGCCACCATGTAATACGCCCGCTGCAACCGTCCGGACCGGTCGCGATCCGCCTTGCGGCCGGGATAATCCAGCGGCCCGCGCCGGTTGGCGGGATAAACCGCCGCCACGGCATCCAGCAGAACGGCCGCGACGTGCGCATAACGCTTCTCACCGGTCAACGCGTACAGATCACCGAGCGCCGGCAGCACCCGTTCCTCCAGTTCGGAACAGACGAACCCGTATGCGCGCGCCGTAAAATAGTATTTCTTCCCGTCCTTTTCGTACCCGGAACCGTCGTCCGGGTAATCGGCATTGGGATACACGACATTGTTTCGCCCCATCACCTTGAACGGGGTTTTCCAGGAGGTCCAGCGCAGGCGCTCCCCATGCGGGTCGAGATTCATCCCCAGCCCGTACACGATCGGCGCCCCGGCCGGCGGCACCAATCCCCGCAGCTCGTCGTCGGAGAATTCCATCAGCGGCGCCACCGTCTTCCGCTGTTCTTCCACGTATTTCCGCAGGTGCGGCATCTCCGACAAACCGGCACGCAGCTGCGCCAGTTCCTCCCGAGTCGTCAGCAGCTGCGGAAAACGTTCCGGCTGGAGCACCTCCGGCGCCAATGCCGTTTTATCGGCCGCCCCGCACGCCAGACCGGCACAGCACACCATCCACAGCAGCAAAAATTTTCCCATTCCGCCTCGCCCTTATTCTGCAAAATTCCACCGACAAAACCAGCCACAGCCGCTCCGCATGCGCTGTCCCTTGCGACCCTGCCTCATTTGCTCTTCAGTTTCAGGCCGTCGCGACTCCAGTGATTGTCGTCATCATTGATCGTCCTGAGTTCTCCGGAATAAATCGCCAGATGGTTGTCCCGGTCTCCCCGGACCGATCCCACATGCCCGTCGCACCACAAGACGTTGGCGAAGCCGTTGTGGCGGCACTCCGGCACGTTCGCATTCGTCCCCGCTCCGGTCACGCCGCCGTCGGCCACGATATAGTAATTCCGGTGCGTGCTCTCTCCTGCGCCGAAACTGGCGCGCCATGCCAGCGAATCGACCAGCAGCAGCGTGTTGCCCGGTTTTCTGAGCATCCCGGCGCGGGCGGGAGCGCTGAGATAGCCGTCGGCGGTGGTCAACGTCTTTCTGCCGTGCCAACGGGAGGCGCTGCCGATGTTGTTGGCGTTGTAGCCGTAACTGATGTACTGGCCGTAAATCATATTCGGATTGGCGGTGGAGGCCGGACAGTAGAACAGGCGATTCCGGTTGTTGACGCTCTGCCGGGTGGAGAAGTACAGGTTTTTCATCACCTCGCCCCAGGAGGTTTTCGCGTCGTAACTCGAAATCGTGCTGTTCAAAGGGTTGTTCCAGCGGAAATAGTAGGGAAAGAAGTCCCGATGGTCGTTGGTGTAAAACGCGAAATACCCGCCGATCTGCCGTTCATTGTTCACACAGGAAATCGCCTTGGCCCGGTCACGCGCTTTGCCGAGCGCCGGCAGCAGCATGGACGCGAGAATCGCAATAATGGCAATCACCACCAGCAGCTCGATCAACGTAAAACACCTTCGCATACGCACCTCCGGTTATCCGTCGAGTCCAGGTTGTCCCATGATATATTGTATCAGAAATTGCCCCGTCATGCCAAGCGTTTTTACACTAAAATCAATACTTTCTTGACAAAAACATCTTTCTCCTCCCGATTCGAGACCAGGCGGTCGCCGCGGACTCCATTTTTTCATCGGCACCGTCCCGGAAGCCGTATAAAAAAAGCCGTGCCGAAAGGCGCGGCATCCGATTCCTTCATTCAACGTTCAACCGGCAGCAATGCCAGACGCGACAGGTTGGTCACCCCTCCCAGTGCGGTAAGGCGCAGCCGGTGCGTTCCCTTCGTCAGCTCGAAATCCTTCGGAAACACCAGATAGCTCCATTCCGACGGCGCGTATCCCGCCACTCCCGTCGAATCCCAGCCCAGCACCGCCACGCGTTTGCCGTCGATGCTCAGATCCCGCAGCACCTGATTGCCCAGACCGGAAACCTGAAGCGCCAGCCGGTAGCGTCCCGCCTTCGGCACCAGGAACTCCCACTCCAGATATTTCCCTTCCTCGGCCCAGTAGATCACCCCCATGCCGCCGGGAATCGGCGCACGTTTCTCCAGCCGGGCCGCCGGCACGTTCTCGGCGGCGAAATCCGCCGCGTCCAGCAACAGTGCATCCCGCGGCGGCTCCTTTCCGGCGGGGCGCCCGCGCACCACGCTCTCCGGTACCGTCCGCAGCGTCACTTCCGGCAACGCCCCGTCCGCCGCGGCGCTGACCAGATAGGTGCCCGCACGCAGGAACGCCGTTGACGCCTTATGGTGCGCCGTCAACGTCCCCGTCATACGATCCGACCGCGAGCTCACGGTGTAATGAACATCACGGTCTACCGCAGACGCGGAAACGGTAACCAGACTGTCGGCCGGCAGTTCGAAAACGGCGGAAAGCAGCTGCTTGGCCCCCCCGCCCCCGACGGGAACCGTCCACCGGTCGGCGGCGATCTTCCGGCCGTCGACCAGCAGATGCCCTTCTTCCCGCCGCGCCGGGGAAGCCGTCGCCAGGCTCCGGGCGCCGGGAGCGTCCAGACGCAGCAGTTCCCGGCCCTGATACCGGAGGAAAGTCCCCTCGGAAAGCATGGCGTCCGCCACCTCCCCGTCCCGGAGCATTACTGCGGCGACGGCCGCATCGGACTCCACGCCTCCCAGCCGAAATTCACCGGCGTCTCCCCGGCGGAACACGAGCAGCGTCCGGCCGCCCGGCCCGTCGAATTCCACTCCGACCGCCGCGTCGTTTTCCAGCAGACGGGGAGCAGACGTCCGGTTTTCCGGAGCGCTGCTGCGCGAAATCTGCATGACGTTCAGGAACTCGCATTCCTGCGCCGGTCGGGCGTTCTCGGCATATGCCGTCCACTCCGGCTGGGGTCGCGGCAGAGGATCCAGCAAATAACGCTGCATGGGCATCAGATCATACGCCTGCTTTACCTGCCAGGCGGCATCGCGCGGCAGCAGCATCCGGCTGTTCAGCCGGGCCAGAGGACGGCGGACTTCCAGCTGCGCGCCCGAGGCCGCCGTGTCTTCCTGCCGGTCGGTATGGGTATGAAGCTGATAACGGAAAACGGAGGGGGTATCCGCCTTCAGCCGATCATAGGTGATCACGAAATCCGGCTTGACGAACACCAGACGCCGCACAAATCCGGACAACGCGCCCCCATACACCTCCGGTGCCGACGCATCGCCCGCGATCACTCCGAAATTCGGTGAATCAAAGTACCCGGAACTGACCGCATCCGCCCCCTCGGTCAGGGACACCTGCCCCTTGCCGTTCACCAGAATGGTGTTGTGCGCTACCGTCTGAGTGGAATACCCGTTGAAATGCGGACTCCCCCACCAGTCATAGTATCCGCCGTCAATGGCCAGTTTGTCGCCGTAGGCGTTGATCACGAAACTGTTCTGGTCGGCATGCTGGTGTCCCGCGAAAAATTTCCCCGCATGAAATCCCACTGCCACATTTTCCCGCCCGTCCGCCAGAAACGTATTGAACAGCGT
>CASFXO010000069.1 GCA_949298665.1 uncultured Lentisphaeria bacterium | reverse complement strand
ATGGCTTTGGCGCCCTGGGCGGTATTTTCCGTGGTAATGGTGCCGAGGGGGGTGGTGCGGGCGCGCATTTCGTCGTTCTGCACCGTGCCCCAGTGGCGCCAGTTCTGGGTGGTACCGTCTTCAAAGTCCCAGGTGCGGTCTTCCGCCGGAGCGGTTCCGGCCAGCAGCAGCAAAGCCGCTGCGGTCAGAAAGTGGTAACATCGTTTCATGGCGTAGTTCCTCTTCTTTTGAATGATGAAGTTTCAATGAATCTGATCTTTTTAATTCATCAATAAATTGAAAGTCAGTATATCATGATTTGAAAGTTCAGTCAAGTCGTTCCTGGGGCGTTCGGCGGAAAAACCGGATATCGGGAGAGCATCCGATGGTTTCCGCCGCTCAGGGCCGGGCCGCGATATCGAATGTGAAAAGACGATTCCGGTCCGTTCCGATCCACAGCCGTCCGGCAAACACGGCGCCCGCCGTCGGACGTCCCGTGAGCGGGAGCTGCCGGGTGACGGTGCCGTCCCGGTCGATGATCAGAATCCGGTCGGGGACGCCGACCGCGAACGACGGTTCGGCACCGGGCAGGACCAGCACCAGGGTGGGTTCTCCGGGGAGTTCCACCAGTTTCTTCAGTTGAAAATCCCGGTCGAAGAGGTAGAAGAGCCGTCGTGCCGTGGCCGCGGCGAAGCGGACCTCTCCATCCTTGCCGACGGCGGCATCGAAGCCCCGTACGTTACGTGGCGACAGAGCGGGCACCGCATAATTCCGGGCGCTGGCGATTTCACCCGCGCCGAGGTCGACTCCACCGAGCACCTTGCCGCGGAAGTCCCAGACGGCCAGCCGGTTCTGCGCACCCTCGAAAACGCCGATCAGCCGGGTCGGTTCATTCGGGGCGAAGCGGAAGGGTCGCAAAAACGTCTTGCCCACGCCGGAGAACCCGAACGAATTCATGAGCAGTCCCCGGTGGTCTTCCAGCATCCAGCGGCAGTTGGTGATGAGTTTCCCTTCCTGCTCCCGGACGCCCCAGACCGTCGGCCAGCCGCCGAAGTCGCGGGCGGAGAAGACTTCGGCCGTATGGCCGTCTTCCGCCGGAAGCAGTGCGAGAGAACCGACCGGACCATATTCGTGCCAGAACCGCGACTCCGTTTGGCCTTCCGGTGTCAGTACTTCCACGCTGCCGGTCGAACCGGCGAACAGCCGGGGCTGTCCCGCGATCAGTTCGCCGTCGGTGAACGAATACACCCCGGGATAGGCGCCTTTGAACCAGTAAACCTTGTTGGATTTGATCAGGCCTTCGGCGCTTTCGGACCGGGTCTGCCAGCGGCGTTCGCCGTCGGGGGAGAAGGCGGTGATGTTTTCCGCCCGGTCTCCGGTGATGAGCAGTTTTGTGGCGGGCCAGTAGTGGAGCGCACCGATGTCGCCCGGCAGTTCCGCCGACCACAGCAGCCGTCCGTCGGCGGCGAAGACGTTCAGGTGCTTGCCGGAAGCCACGGCAAGGCGGTCCGCGAAAGGCAGGGCGAACCCGGCCGCGCCTTGCAGCGGCATGGTCTGTGCCGGAGGAAGCTCCGGCGCCTGGAAGGTGATTTCCGGCAGTTTCCTGTCGGCGTCCCGGAAAATCCGTTCGACCTCCGCGGAGATGGTTTCCGGCGCAGGCATCCGGTAGTCGGCGGGATGACTCACCGTTACCTTCCCGTCCGGTTCCCGAATGGCCAGGCGGCGGTCGGCGGCGCGGTAGTCAAAGGTAACCGGCTGTTCCCGCCGGAAAAGGCCCGGTACTTCACGCACCCTCCAGCCGGAAAGCCCGGCGTTTTCGGTCAGCACGAAGCCGTCTCCCTGCGGCGTGAGCAGCGCCGGTTCCGGCAGCCGCAGCGCGGTTTTTCCGTCGGCGGCGCGGGCCGCGACCGGGCCTTCGGCGCGGCCGGGACGCAGGAGACTGACCATGGTCACCATATCCCCGGTCTTCAACGGCCGGGTCAGGATGAAGGTGGCGGCACAACCCCGGACCGGATCGCCGCCGTCCGGACCGCTCAGCAGTACCGGGGACAGGCGGGTTTCCGCCGGGAGGTCGCAGCCGATGGTGAAAACGCCGTCCGGGAGATTCGCTCCCGTTTTCGTGGCCGAAAGTCCCGCCCATTGCCAGTCGGCCTTTTCGGTATCGGCGAGCGTCAGTTCCAGAACGTGTTCACCGGGAGCGAGTTTGCGGCTGCCCGGGGCGAAGGAGACGAATACCCCGTCGGCGTTTTCCGGCATGGTGAAGCCTTTGTCGCCGAGCGGGATCCCGTCCAGTTTGACGGAGAGGGTGCCGGTGGATTGCTTCGATCCGAGGAAGTGAAGCCGGAAATCGGCTTCGACTTCCTGTTCCGTGCGGAACGGGAACCGGATGGCCTTGTCGGGGGTCCAGCCGGAGAAGGTCGTTGCACCGGAAAATTCATAATAGCGCTTGTCGCCGTCGAATTCGGCGTCGAAGAGTTTTTTGCCGTCGAAGCGCGCCGGCGTTTCCGGTCCGGGAGGCGGCAGCGCGCCGGGGTTGTCGATGATCAGATCGCCCGCCGGACTGACGCCGGAAACCGTATAAGGCGCCGGACGCCAGGAATTTTCCAGATAGAGCAGATGATCTTTTTTCGCCCGGACCCGGTCGAAGACCAGCAGTCCGCGTTTTTCCCGGAGCAGCATGGCGCGTTCCCAGTCGTGTCCGTTGAAGTCGGGAACCGCGGCGGCGAACCACACCGCGTCGTTGAGTTTGACCGCGTCCCGCATCCGGGCGTACCA
>CASFXO010000068.1 GCA_949298665.1 uncultured Lentisphaeria bacterium | reverse complement strand
CATACCTAATTGACTTTCCCCAAATCGCCTCTATATTCCTTCAAAATCAAATCAGATACACATCCCCGGAAAGACGACAAGACCCCAGGAAAACAAACAGTACAAAATTTAGGAGAAACTAATAAAATGCTTCCTCCGATTGATGAAAATCATCGCAAAGAACTGCTCCGCTTCCTGCTGGTCAAAACCGCGGCGGTGCGCAGCGGCCTCAAACCCGCGGAGCTGCTCCGCGTCCGCCATTGCTACCGGATGCGCAACGCGGAAGGATTTCCGTTCTGCCTGTATCGCCGGGACATTTTTCATACCCTCCGGCTCGATTATCTCGAACTGCGCGAAGAACCGCAAAGCTCCCTCGTTCTCTTCTATCACCCGGAACGGCTGCGTCAGGAACTGGCCCTTCCCGCAAAGCGCACCATCCTCGCCCGTTGCGGCTACCCCGAACATGCAACAACGGCAAGTCTGCTGGCAACCCTGCGCGAACGCTTTTCCAGCGAATTTCTGCCGCATGAAGTCGGCGTTTTCATCGGCTATCCCGCCAAAGACGTCGTCGGTTTCATGGACAAACTTCCCCGGACCCCCGTGCACCGGGGCGGCTGGCTGGTCTTCGGCAACCCCGAGGAGTCGCTTTCCCGCATGCAGTTGTACCGGCGGATCGAACGATTCGCCAACCGGACACTGGACGCCTGTGCGGATCTGCAGGATTTTTTCAACCGGATCAACCGGATCAACCTCAAACAAAGGAGTATCCACCATGGATGAAGTGAAAATTCTTTACGGTAGCACCACCGGCAATACCGAAAGCGCCGCCCGGCAAATCGCCGCCGCCTTCGGCACCGATCCCGTCAACATCGCCGACGCCACCCCCGGCGACTTTGACGCGCCGCTGCTGATCCTCGGCAGCTCGACCTGGGGCGTGGGAGAATTGCAGGGCGACTGGGCGGCCGCCCTCTTCCGCCTGGAAAACACCAACCTCACCGGCAGAAAGGTAGCGGTCTTCGGGCTGGGCGATCAGGAAGGATTCGGCGACTCCTTCTGCGACGCCATGGGAGAACTGGCGAAAACCGCGCTTTCCCGCGGCGCCACACTGATCGGACGCACCTCCGCCGAAGGTTATCGCCATATCGCTTCCGCCGCGGAGGATTGCGGCGTTTTCTGCGGTCTCGCACTCGACGACGACAACGAGCCGGACCGGACGTCTGACCGTATCGCCGCCTGGGTCGCCCAATTGAAGCAGGAAATGCATCAGGAATAGCAGCGTTTGCTCATCACGGGACTCCCCCTCAGCTCCGGTCCACCTTGAACGGGGGGGAGGGGAATCCTCCCGCTGCGGCAAAGGAAAAAAAGGAAAAGGTGAAGACATGAACCAGCCGGAACCGAACGTCGTACCGGACTTCGACTGCCTGATGGTGTGTTTGTTGCTGACCTTAAGCTGGGACGAACGGGTGTTGCGAAAACTCTTCCGGAAATACGGCCTGCTCCAGGAAAATCCTCTCTTCGATCCGGCTTTCGCCCTGTATCGACTGCATCACGAATTTCACGATCCGGACAGCCCGATCGCCGCGGACCTTCTGCGTCGGTTTGTCCGGCAGTTCCGCCGCGACACCACCCGGGTCCGGGAACTGTCCGGAGACGGCGAAGCGACCACGCAACTGGCGCCGACCACCGCACTGCTGAAAGAATCTCCCGCCGGCACACTCTGGGCGCTGGCGGGAGACGGGCGACTGAGTCTTCGTTCCCTGGCGACTTATCATGCCCATCGACTGTTGCTGGAAGCATTTCATCCGGCGACCGGCGCATTTTTCCGCGCGCCGTTGCTCCGGAAACAGTGTACCGCGCAGGAACAGATGCTGCGGGAACAACGCACCGCCCTCGCCGAGCGGGACCGCCGGGTAACGGCGCTGGAACAGGAAAACCGGCAATTGCAGCGTGCGCTCGCCACAGCGGAAACACACCACCGGGAGCTGCGGATGCTGCGTTACGAGCTGGAGCGTCTCGGACGGCGCCCTACCGTTCCGGAATCGGAGTTGCCCCCTCCAGTGCCGCCCGCCGTTCTGGTGGAAAAGGATCCTGAATGTCCCTTCCAGCGCGAGACCTGTCGCATTCGGCGGGAGTCCGGAAACTGTACGCTGGAGAATCTGAAAATCGCACTGGTCGGGGGTCTGGACCGCCTGGAACGGCAATACCGGGCGGCTTTCGCGTCTCTGGGGGCGGAACAGGTTTTCTTTCACGCCGGACACTGCGAAAGCGGCAGTGTGCATCAGCTGCGCGCCGCCGCCGAAGCCGCGGACGTGGTGGTTTTCATCACCCGGGTCAACAGCCACAACGCCCTGAACGTCATCAAAGGTATCTGCCGTCGGAGCGGAAAATCCTTTCTGGCCGTCCGGGAAACCGGTCCGGCCCGGATCTGCCGGATCGTAGCCGAGGAGCTGAACCGAAATCCAGCAACGGCCGGTCTCCCAGTGTCTCCGGATGCAAAAAAAAGTCGGAAATAAAACTTTTTTTCAAAAATATTAGGTTGAGCTAACTTGATAATTCCGGAAAAACCATTATAGTATTCATTCCATATTGAATCAACTTGATCGATCCGGTTGTTTCTTCACTGGGAAAGAGGGCGGCGTCCCGGAACGGCGATTGCACCATTCCCTCCCACCGTCGGAGCACCGGAAGATCTTGAACCATAAAAATTAGCTTTTTCGAACTGCGCCTCTCCGGCCGCCGTCCGAAAAAGCGGGGAGGACTGGAACCATGTCGGATGCCGGAAAAAATTCATGCTCATGCGGCTGCTCCGCCTCGAAGCCTTCGGATAAACGGGCCGCCGCTGAAAAAGAACTGACACTGGCGGATCTGCCCGTCGGCGCGACAGGCGTCATCGTAAAAATCATGCCCGGTATGCGCGGCCGCAAGAAATTCGCGGACGTCGGTCTGGTCGCCGGGGCGAAATTGCTGATGGAAGCCCATGCGCCTTTCGGCAGCCTGCTGCGGGTCCGGGTGCTGGAGACCAGCATGGCGCTGCACCGGGACGACGCGGCCAAGATCATCATGAAACCGGAAGGCCATTGATATGAAGAAGCACTTCAGAATCGCGCTTGCCGGCAATCCCAACTGCGGGAAAACCAGCATCTTCAATGCCCTGACCGGCGCGCGCCAGCACGTCGGCAACTATCCCGGGGTGACGGTCGAGAGCAAAACGGGCCACTTCACGTTGAACGACATGGAGATCGAACTTATCGACCTGCCCGGCATCTATTCGCTCTCGTCCAGTTCCCCCGAGGAGGAAGTGGCGTTCCGGGAACTGACCCGCCCCGGCATCGACCTGATTCTGAACGTGGTGGATTCCACCATCCCGCGGCGCAGCCTTTATCTGACCACGCAGCTGGCGGAACTGCATATTCCGATGCTGCTGGACTTCAACATGAGCGACGACGCCCGGAAAAAAGGGTT
>CASFXO010000067.1 GCA_949298665.1 uncultured Lentisphaeria bacterium | reverse complement strand
CGATTGTTTCCATCGAATTCATAGCGCAATGCCTCCGATTTTTGCTGATCGGCTCCGCCGGGCCCCGGGGGGCGCCGGGCGGCGCGATGCTGTCCGGATTTACAATATCCTTTCGGCGGAAAAAAGCAAACCCGGTACGGTTTCTCGCGGCGCCGCACTTGCCGCCGGGGCCAACGGCGTGTATATTGTCAGGTGAACAATAATGACTCATTTTTTTGAATGACAGGGAAACAACCATCATGCGCATGTCCAGACTCGTCGGCCGCCGGATCAAGGAGGATCCCAAGGATGCCCGGACCGTCAGCCACAAATTTCTGATCCGGGGCGGTTACGTCCGCCCGGTTTCCGCCGGCATCTATTCGCTGCTGCCGATCGGCAAACGGATCGTGCAGAAGATCGAGGCGATCATCCGCGAGGAGATGAACCGCATCGACGGCCAGGAGGTGCTCATGCCCGTCGTGCTGCCCGCCGAATTGTGGGAGGAATCCGGCCGCTATCAGTCCGTCGGGGAGGAACTGCTCCGTTTCGTGGACCGCAACGGCAAACGGATGCTTCTGGCCATGACCCACGAGGAGGCGATCGTTCAGCTGGTCCGCAGCGAGGTCAACAGTTACAAGCAGCTCCCGGTCATGCTCTATCAGATCCAGACCAAGTACCGCGACGAAGCCCGGCCCCGGGCGGGGATGATCCGGGTGCGGGAATTCACCATGAAGGATGCTTATTCCTTCCATACGTCGCAGGAGGATCTGGAGGCGTATTACCGGCGCGCCCATGCCGCCTACGAACGGATTTTCCGGCGGATCGGCATGAAGAACGTGCTTTCGATCGAGTCCAACTCCGGTATGATGGGCGGCAAGGTGTCGCACGAGTTCATGGCGATCTGCGAATGCGGAGAAGACACCATTTTCACCAGCCCCGACTACACCTACCGCGCCAACCGGGAAATTGCCGTGGCCGACTGGAAATTCGAAAAGTCCGCGCCGCTGCCGCTGGAAAAGGTCCATACCCCCGGCCGGACTTCCATTGAGGAAGTGGCGCAGTTTCTCGGGGTGGGGCCGGAACAGACCGGCAAGGCGGTGTTTTTCCAGAATGTGCAGAGCGGGGACCTGATGTTCGCGGTGATCCGCGGGGATTTCGAGGTGAACGAAAGCAAACTCGGCAACCTGGTGCAGGCGCCGGAACTGAAGTTCGCCGATGATGAGGCGATCCGCGCCGTCGGCTGCGTGCCGGGGTACGCGTCGCCGCTTTCGGTCGATCCGGCCCGGGTGCGGATCGTGATCGACCGCTCCGCCGCCGAATCCTCCAACCTGGTGGTCGGCGCGAACGAACCGGATTATCATTATCGCAATTTCAATTTCGACCGCGATCTCGCCGGGGCGGCGGTTACGGTCGCCGATATCGCCACCGTCCGGGAAGGCGATCCGTGCCCGCTGACCGGAAAGCCGCTGTTGATGACACGCGGGATCGAAGTCGGCAATATTTTCCAGCTCGGCACCAAGTATTCCGAACCGATGCACTGCGACTATCTCGACCGGGACGGCAAGTCGCACCCGATGGTGATGGGCTGTTACGGCATCGGCGTCGGGCGTTCCATGGCGGCGGTGCTGGAGCAGTCCTGCGACGATTACGGCCCGATCTGGCCGATGTCGATCGCGCCGTATCAGGTTCAGCTGTGCGCGCTCAATCCGAACCGCGACGGCGTGGGCGAGGCCGCGGACCGGCTCTATGAGGAACTCTGCGCCGCCGGCGTGGAGGTGCTTTACGACGACCGGGGGGAAAAGGCCGGATTCATGTTCAGCGACGCGGACCTGCTGGGGATTCCGCTGCGGCTGGTGGTGTCGCCGAAGTCCCTGGCCGAGGGCAAGGTGGAGTTCCGCCGCCGCGTCTCCCGCGACACCGTGCTGCTGGATCTCGCCGCCGCGACGGCGGAAATGCAGCGGCAGATCGCGTTGGAACTGGAACGGCTGAATGCATAACATCCGCCAAATCATGAGGTGAATTCATGTGGAACTACAACGACAAGGTCATGGAACATTTCCTGCACCCGCACAACGCCGGTGAAATCGAGAACCCCGACGGCGTCGGCGAAGTCGGCAACGCCAGCTGCGGCGACGCCCTCCGGCTGACCTTCAAACTGGACGAAAACGGCCGTATCGCCGATGCCCGGTTCAAGACCTTCGGCTGTGTCAGCGCCATCGCCTCCAGCTCCGCTCTGACCGATCTCATCAAGGGCATGACGCTCGACGAGGCGGCCAAAGTCACCAATCAGGACATCGTCAAACTGCTGGGGGAACTGCCCGAGGAAAAGATGCATTGTTCGGTCATGGGTATGGAGGCGCTTCAGGCTGCCATCGCCCATTACCGGGGCGAGAAGAACCCCTTCGAATGCGACGACGCCGACCACGAGGGAAAACTCGTGTGCAAGTGCTTCGGCGTCACTGATGTCAAAATCCGCAAGGTGGCGCGTGAAAATCAGCTGCACAAGGCCGAGGACATTACCCATTACTGCAAGGCCGGCGGTGCCTGCGGCGCCTGCCTGGACGAAATTCAGCAGATTCTGGACGATCTCTGGGCTGCGGCTCCTGCCGCCGCTCCGGCGCCTGCGGCGACGTTTGCTTCGTTGCCGGTGATGCAGCGGGTGATGCGGGTGCAGGAGGTGATCGACAAGGAGATCAAGCCGTTGCTGGAGCAGGACGGAGGCAGTATTGAACTGATCGATATTCAGGGGTCCCGGATTCTGGTCCGGCTGCAGGGGCGCTGTGCCGCCTGTCCGGCGGCCGGGGCGACACTCAAGCATACGGTGGAAGACAAGCTCCGGGAATTCGTTTCGCCCGAACTGACGGTGGAAAGCATCTGACAGAGGACGTCCGGAGTACAGCATGTCGGTCAAAGTGGCGATCACCGAATTGGAATACGGCAAGGCCGCGGACTATCTGGGCAGTCTGCCGGATTTTGAATTCATCGTCAGTCCTCCCGGCGAGGAGGAGCTGGCCGCGGTTATTCGCGAACACGGTGCCCGGCACGCCGTCGTCGGCGTCCGGAAATACGTCGGAGCGCTCTACCGGGCATTGCCGCCGGGCGGAGTGATTGCCCGGTTCGGCGTCGGTTATGACGGGATTGACCGGAAAACAGCGGCGGAATGCGGGCTGTTCTGCACCAATACTCCCGGGGTATTGGAGCGTTCCGTGGCGGAATTTTCCGTCGGGTCGATGATCACCGCCGCCCGGCATCTCAGCCTCTGCGCCGCCGAGGTTCGCGCCGGAGTCTGGCACAACCGTGTCGGCGTCGAACTGGCCGGTAAACGGCTCCTGGTTGTCGGCTGCGGCCGGATCGGGCGGCAGACCGCACGGATCGCCGCGCTCGGATTCGACATGCGCGTCACCGGTTTCAACCGGACGGGTGAGAATCCCGATCCGGCGCTTTTCGAAATGGTGACTGCGGATTTCGCCGAAGCGGTGGCCGGTGCCGATTTCGTTTCGCTGCACATTCCCAGCAGCAGCGACAACTTTCATTTCATCAACGCCGCCCGGCTCCGGTTGATGAAACCGTCCGCCATTCTCATCAATACCGCCCGCGGTTCGGTGGTGGATGAAAACGCGCTGTACGACGCCATTGCCGCCGGTACGATCGCCGGCGCCGCGCTGGATGTCTTTGCCCACGAGCCTTATTGCCCGGTTGATCCCGCGCGCGACCTGCGCCGCCTTGACCGGGTGATTCTGACGCCGCATCTGGGGAGCAGCACGGCGGAGGCGTGCCTCCGCGTCGCCCGTCGCGTCGTCGCCAACCTTCGCGCCGCCGAACGGGGCGACCGCGATCAACTCGATTTGATCTGATTTCATGAAGCACGTTTGCCGACCGCCGGTTCCGGAAGGCCGGACCGAAGTTGCGGATCCGGGAAAGGCCGTTTCCCGGCCGACGCCGGAGTGTCCGGAAAATCCGGGCGAACGGACGGTGTATCTCGCGGAACCGCGCGGTATGTGCGCGGGGGTCCGGCGGGCGCTGGAGGTGCTGGAGGGCGTTGCGGGCGAGGTGTACGTGCTTCATGAGATCGTCCATAATAATTTCATTGTGGCCCGGCTGCGTGAGCGCGGCGTGCATTTCGTTGAATCGCCGGAAGAGGTGCCGGAGGGGGCGACGTTGGTGTTCAGCGCCCACGGCGTCTCCCGCGCGGTGGAGGCGCAGGCCCGGGCCCGGCGGCTCCGGGTGGTGGACGCCACCTGCCCGCTGGTGAAACGGGTGCAGGCTTCCGCGGCGGCGGGTGTGGCGACGGGAAAACTGGTCCTGCTGGCCGGCCACGGCGGACACCCCGAAGTGGAGGGGATTCTCGGCCAGGCGGAGCCGGGCGCGATCCGGTTGCTGGAACGCGTGGCGGACGTGGCGGCACTCCCGGCGGCGGACGGGCGCTCTCTGCGGCTGGTGGCGCAGACGACGCTGGAACCGGAGTTCGTGGAAACGCTGCGTCAGGCGGTGGCGGTGCGTTACGGGGCCGAGCCGGAAACGGGGGCGGGCGTCTGTTATGCCACGGCGGACCGCCAGAATGCGGTGCGCAAGGTGGCGGCCTGCTCCGAACTGGTGCTCATCATCGGGTCTCCGCGCAGTTCCAATTCGAACCGGCTGCGGGAGGTGGCGGCGGCGATCAACGGCAATGCCCTGTTGCTGGATCATCCCGATGAACTCGATCCGGAACAACTGGACCGGGTGCGCACGGTGGGCGTCAGTGCCGGAGCGAGCGCGCCGGACGAGCTGATTGCATTGTTGCTACGGCGTCTGCACGATGCCGGGTTCACCCGGGTGGAGAGGGTGCGGGGAAAGTGCGCTTCTCATTGTCGGATTGCGGACCCAGGTGCTTGAAAAAGCCCGACTTTATCATCGCTCCCGCTGTAAAAAGTTCAATCCGGGTGTATATTATTTAATCAATTGTTTTTTCGCGATTCCGGAGGTGCCGCAAAAATGCGCGTCTT
>CASFXO010000066.1 GCA_949298665.1 uncultured Lentisphaeria bacterium | reverse complement strand
GCATCGCCGCTGACCGCGACGAGGTTTTTGATCCCGGCGTCGGAAGCAAGGTGGGTCAATGCGGTCAATTCCGCTTCGTCCGTGTTGCGTCCACTCACATAAACGAGATGGCGGTCGCGGTTTTCGGGCGAAAGCGCCGCGACGTATTCCGCCGCGCGCCAGGATTCGACATGGTTCCAGCCGTCGGTAATGGCCAGGGCGGCGGGGAGAGCCGAAACGGACAGCACCGCTTTTTCCAGTTCGGCCAGTTTTTCGGCGGCGGCGGCGGGGGCGTTGTCACGACCGGGGGAGCTGTTTTCCACGAGCAGCATGAATTCGCCGCTGTTCAGAATGTCGCGGAAGCGATTGCCTGGAGTGCGCGGCGCAAAATTCATCTGCAGTTGCAGTTCGTTAATCATGAAGCACCTCGCTGACGGATTGCTCCTCCGCTTCACGCAGCAGTTCCTGCGAGCGCTTCCTGCCGGGATCGAAAATAAAAAACAGTCCTCCGAACAGACTGAAGCCGATCACCAGCGCCGTATACAGCAACTGCGCGGTTTTGGCGTCTCCCACCGCCATGCCCCCGGCCACCAGAATGGTGATCGCCGCCACGTCGCGCGCCCCGACCCCGGATGGGAAAAGCGGAATCAACCCCACGATATTGCCGATGGTGACCGCCGCGATCAGCGTCAGGGCATCGGCGCCCTCGGCCCGGACGCCCGCCGCGAGGCACGCGAAGACCGCCACCGTCATCAGATGTACCAGCGGAATGCTCCACAGGACGGTCTGCGCGGTGACCTTCCAGGCGCGGCTGTAGGCGTCGGCGGCGTTGGTGAGGCGCCGGACCATGCCGTGAGATAATTGGTCGGCCCAGTGCATCAGCTTGCCGACCGGCGGGATTTTTTCCAGCGTCCGGTGGAAAAAGATGGCTCCGGAGGCGGCCAGTCCGGTCAGACAGAGCAGAAATATCGCCGCGATCCCCAGAATTTTCACGGTCCGGTCCAGCGGAACGCCCGGGATGCTCACCTGCATCAGCACCGGAATCGCCGGGACGGTGATGACGATCGCGGTCAGAAACAGGGCGATCATGCCGACGATGCGGTCCATGAGGATGGTGAACGCCCCCTCCACCTTGCTTCCGGCGGGGGAGCGGGTGCTCAGCACGCCGATTTTGACCACGTCGCCGCCGATGGCGCCCCCGGGGACCACCAGGGAGAAGAAGTAGGCCTGCATGGTCAAAGAGAGCGCTTCCGGCCAGGTGAGGCGGATGTTCAGCACCCGTGTCAGGACGAACCAGCGGTAGGCGCAGACGATCATATGGGAGAGGTACAGCACCGCGGCCGGCAGCAGCCACCAGTAATTGAACGCGCGGAATCCTTCGGCGACGGCGGCGGCGTTTTTTCCGACCAGATAGACGATGATGGCAGCCGCGAACGCCACTTTCAGCAGGAAGCCCAGAAGACGCCGGGTCTTTTCGCTGAAAGTTGAATGGTTTTTTGCTGTTTTCATTTTGACTTTGAAGGGATTGGTTGTTTATTATATTAAAATAGCATGAAGATTCCGCTTCGGCAATGGCTCCGGTGCGGAAAGACGGAAGATTTCCTCAAATCATTGAACGGCAGGACGGTCCGGTATGAACTTGTTCAAATCGCTTTTCACCAGTCCCGAATGTGTGGGGCTTCATCGGCTCGGCACCCGGGCGACGTTGTATCCGTTTGCGGACTCCGAATCCGCGCGCCGGGTACGCCGGTCGGAGTCGCCTTACGTGCTGGATCTGAATGGGGAATGGGCCTTCCAATATCGGACCGATCCGGAGAATCTGACGGAAGCGGTTGCGGCGGAAAATTTCGACGACGCGGCATGGGACCGGGTGGAGGTCCCGCATTGCTGGGTGATGCACGGTTTCGACCGGCCGCATTACACCAACATCCAGATGCCGTTTCCGGAGCTGCCGCCGGATATTCCCCGGGAAAATCCCACCGGCATTTACCGGCGGACCTTTGCCGTTCCCGCGGAATGGCGGGAGCGCCGGGTGGTGCTGCATTTCGATGGTGCGGACAGCTGCTTTTTCGCTTTCCTGAACGGGCAGCTGCTCGGAATGAGCAAGGATTCGCGGGGGGCGACTGAGTTTGACCTGACCGGGCTGGTCCGCTGCGGGGAAGACAATCAACTGACCGTCGTCGTGATCAAGTGGTCGGACGCCACGTTCGTCGAAGATCAGGATCAATGGTACATGCCGGGGCTGACCCGGAGTGTTTACTGTTACAG
>CASFXO010000065.1 GCA_949298665.1 uncultured Lentisphaeria bacterium | reverse complement strand
ACGGCGCGCTGGCGATGACCACCCCGGGCGACACCTCCATGGCGCTGCGTGAAGAAGTCGAAAAACTCATGAAGGGCGGCGGCGCGCGCGTCGACCGCTGAGGCGTTTTTCCGCTTCAGCCATGCATCCGGCGGCGGCCGTTTTGCGGCTCGCCGCCGTTTTTTTGTCTATTCGTAATCCGGCAGCAGGAAGGGGGCGCGTTCCCGGCGAAAAGTGGCGTTTTCACGCCGGGAGCGAAGAATCAGGTCACCGGCGCCGCACTTCCCGAGCCGGAAATCCGCGGTCCCGACCAGCAGATCCAGAAACGGCGTCGGCCGCACCTCCTGCGGAAACATCTCCCGCCAGGCCTCAAGCAGTTTCAATGCCGCGGCAACCGGCCGGAAGACCTCCCGGTCGGTCACATGAATCTGCACCCCGGAACACAAACTCCCGGCGTGTTTCGAAAAGGTCGGTGTGAAACCGACCGGCCGGAACCGGACTCCCGGCAGCACCGCGGCATTCATCCGTTCCGCCACCGCCCGTCCATCGGACCCGGGCGAACCAATCAGTTCAAAAGGCCGGCAACTCCCCCTCCCCTCCGACAATGCGGTCCCTTCAAAGATGCAGCTCCCCACGTAAATCAATGCGCTTTCGGGAGTCGGCAGATTGGGTGACGGCATGATCCACGGCAGTCCGGTGTCCGTGAAATACCGATCCCGCCGCCACCCGCGGCAGGGAATCACCGTCAACTCCAGTCCGGGGCAGCAGCGCGCGCGAACATACCGTGCAAATTCCCCGATCGTCATCCCGTGCCGTGCGGGCATCGGAAACCGTCCCACGCCGGATAAGCACACCTCCTCCAGCAGAATTCCCTCCGTCTCCACCCCGCCGAGCGGCGCCGGCCGGTCCAGCACCACCACCGGCACTCCGCGCGCGGCACAGGCCGTCATGCAATCGGCCAGCGTATATAAATAAGTATAAAAACGCGCTCCGACCTCCTGCAGGTCGCAGAACAGCACATCGAACCGTTCAAAATCCGCCTCCTCCGGAAAACGGCGCCGTTGAAAAAGGCTGCGCACCGGCACCCCGGTAACCGGATCGCGGCAGTCGTCCACGGCGATTCCGGCCTGCAGTTCGCCGCGTACCCCGTGCTCGGGCGCGAACAGCATGCTCAGACATCCCCGTTCCGCCAGCAGATCCGCCGTGGCCCGGAAATCCCGGTTCACGCCGGTGGGATTGGTGAGCAATGCCGTCCGGCCGCGTCTCGCCAGCGGCAGGAAACACTCCGGAAGGTCGGCTCCGGTCAGCACCTGGCAATGGGATGGTTTCATCATGAAATACTATGACGCGGCATCTGCCGGAATGCAAATGGAAGGTATTTTTTTTCGTAAACTTCAGATAAATCTGTCTTTCCGGCCTGGCATCCATCGCCGGAAGTGCTATATTATAAAGAGTCGGTGGTGTCTTCCAGAAAGAAACGGGAAGCCGGAAGCGGTTGTTCTTCGCAGATTCGTGGAATTCGGACGCTATCAGACTCCGGGAGAAAACCTGCTTCCGGGTTCTGATACCGCGATTCCGCCCATCCTGCCGGACAGCAGTTGCTTCGCATTCAATCTCCTCCCGCAGCGTCCGGAAAACGCCGTCGGAATCGTCATGGTTCCGGGATTTCCGCCATGCTTTCCCGGAGCAAACATTTTTAATCGCAGCGGCGCCGATGAGCGTTGAATTCCGGACGCGCCGCGCAAAAGCCAGTAAAGGATCTTATCATGGCTGAAGAAAAAATCACATTCCAGATCAGCGAAGGCAAGACCATGGAAATCTCCACCGGCAAGGTCGCCAACCTGGCCGCCGGTTCCTGTCTGGTCCGCCTCGGTGACACCATCGTCCTGGCCGCGGCCTGCACCGGCCCGGCACGGCCCGGTTCGGACTTCTTCCCGCTCCAGGTGGACTATCGGGAAAAATACAGCGCTGCGGGCAAAGTCCCCGGCGGCTACATCAAACGGGAAGGCCGCCCCAGTGAGAAGGAAATTCTCACCTGCCGCGTCACCGACCGGCCGCTGCGGCCGCTCTTCCCGGCCGGCTTCTTCGATGAAGTCCAGATCCAGTGTCTGCTGCTCAGCGCCGACGGCAAAAACGAACCGGACGTGCTGGTCATGCTGGCGGCGTCCGCCGCGCTGACGTTGTCGGACCTGCCGTTCCAGGGACCGATCGGCGCGGTGCGCGTCGGCAAGGTGGACGGCAAGCTGGTCGTCAACCCGACCCACGAGGAAATGGCGAAAAGCACGATCGACCTCATCTATGCCGGTTTGCCCGACAAGGTGATCATGATCGAAGGCGAAGCGCAGGAATGCAGCGAAGCCGAACTGCGCGAAGCCATGTATCTGGCCAATGAAGTGGTGAAAGTCCAGTGCGCCGCCCAGAACGATCTGGCCGCCCGCGCCGGCAAACCCAAGAAGACGCCGAAGCTCTATCTGGTGCCGGAAGCGTTGCAGCAGGCGCTGTCCGATTTCTGCGCGCCGCGCCTGGAAGCAGCCTGCACGGTGCCGGGCAAACAGGACCGGATGAACGCACTGGATGCGCTGCGCGACGAAGCGCGGGCGGCGATCCGGGCGAATTTCGCGGACATGAGCGATGACGATTTCGCGCTGGAAACGGCGAAAGGTTTCGACTATCTGGTCAAATGCACCACCCGTTCGGTGATCTTGAACAAGCATTT
>CASFXO010000064.1 GCA_949298665.1 uncultured Lentisphaeria bacterium | reverse complement strand
TCTACTTAATCATTTTTTTCGGACACCGGTGTGGTCTGTCCGGTGGCCGGATCATAGCGGAGCAGCTCCTTTCGACCGCGGGGGCCGATGCAGTCAAGCAGCAGTGTCCGGCCGTCCGGGCTGCTGCGCAGTCCGGCGACGGCGAAGTCTTTACCGGATTGCTGCTGAGGGAGTTTCAGCTCCTGCTGCGCCGCGGAAAAGTGCATTTTCCTGTCGGATCCGTCGGGCTTGCAGGAAAAGAGTTCCTGCGTCCCGGCCAGCCAGATTCTGCCGCCGGCGGCGGTTGCCGCGATGACGCGCAGCGGCAGCCGGTCGATCATCGTCAACTCTCTGCCGTTTCCGGGACCGACAAATACCGCGAACGGGGCGACAATCAGAACCAGATCCGGCTGGACCAGCAGGCGCCAGTCCCGGGCCATCGCCGGTCCGCCGTTCTGCAGCAGCGGCGTGGTGGCGATCGTGGTGCGTTCTCCCGTGGGGGATACGGCTTGAACCAGGTAATCGAAATCGTCGCAGGTGAGTTCCGCCTGACCAGCACCGTCCGGCATCGGACAAGTCGCGAAAACCGGAAATTGCTGTTCCTGCTGTTTTTGCTTCGCGACCGGTACCGGAGCGGGGACGATGGGACGGGACGAGGCCGATGTCGGTATCGGTACCGGGGAGGGGGGAGGCTTGTGGGTGGAGATGGAAGCGTCTTTGAGACCGGTTCGACTCATTCCCTGCAAAGCCGTATGAAGTTTTGAAAATTTTTCCGCCTTGGTGGAATAGAAACGGCATTGGGGGGGCGGCAGGGTCCGGCTTTCGCGGCAGAGTCGGAGGTATTCCCGATAAAGCGCGAGCGCCTTGTCATCCGTGTAGTCCCGGTGATACAGCAGGGCGTTGGCCTGCAACAGCGGCGCCAGCGGCCGCAGTTCCGGGATCCGATCGTTCCGGAGCCGGTCGGCATTGGTCCGGGTCCACTCCTGCAGCCGGGAGCGGGGCAGGCGGTCCTGCAACAGGAAGATCTCTTCCGTTTCCCGATAGAGCCGATCCGCCAGAAGCCGGTGAAAATCTTCCTCCGCCAGACCTTCCGGCAGGGCGGATGCGGCGGACTCCAGCATGGTCAGCAACTGTTCCCACGAACGTTCTTTTTCTACGACGAACTCGCGGTCATGCGTGAACCATTGCGGCTGGACGGCGGCGAAACGGTCGATGGCCCGGGCCGGGGCGGAGGCGTCGGGAGCGGCGCGGCTGAACCACTCTTCGCGGTGGGCCTCCAGCCATTCGCGATGCAACTTGCGCGTGGCGGGGGAGAGTTCGCGTTGTTGTTGCAGCAGCAATTTCAGCATGGCGTTGAGGTACTGGCGGACATTGAGGGAATCCAGCAGGGCGGGTTGCTCCATCAGCGTATCCAGTACGGTCCGTACATACGGATAGGCGCGGTCCACGCGGTTGTCGTAACGGGCGCAGACCGAGGAGAGATAACGGGTGTTTTCCGGATCGAGCGCGAAAGCGGCGAAATACTTTTTCAACGCGCCGTCCCGGTCTCCGGCACGGTCCGCCAGGGCTGCCTCCCGGAAAAAGCGGGCGGCTTCGCTCTTTCGATCGAACCGGCCGGCTTCGACGGGTTGTTTCAGGTGTTCGGCAACCGCCGGATACAGTTCCTTCCAGGCGGCTTCGTCGTCGGGCGCGAATTCCCGGCGGAAGGAGATGGAATCGTCCGCGCGGGTGAAATACACGTGAATCCGGAAGGTCCTGGCGTCGCTGCCGGGGTTGAGTTCGATATGAACGATTTCCGAGCAGGAAAGGGGGTGTTCCCATTTACCTGAGAGCTGTCTTTCCCGGAAGAGTTCGATGAGGTAGTCCCGTTCCAGCAGAATCATGTCGCCGGAGAGCACGAGATCCGCCGCCCGTTCCGCCGCGCGCCGTCCCGCCTCCTGCAATGAGGAATGCAGATTGTTGCGGACGGCGGCGAGCGAAAGCATGCGCAGCTGTTCCACTCCTTTCCGGAGTTGGTCGTTGGCGCGGTCAAGCTGGGCGGCGATGGCGGGGACGGCGGTGGCCGGTTCCGCGGCAAGCTCGGTCCGGGAGAGGCGGAAGCCGCAGGAGCTTTCCAGCACGGTCAGACGGAAGCCGCGGGGCGTTTTTTCGATCAGGCCGAAGAGGTCGGCGCCCGCATCGCGGAATCTCCGGGCAAGACGTTCCCGTCCGTATCGTTCCGTCAGGCGGATTTCCCGGAGAAGGGTTTCGATTTCCTGCCGTTCAACCAGCTCGTATTTTCCGGTGGATTCGGCCAGAAACAGGTCGGCGAGATCCCGGGCGGGCGGAGAATCCCCCAGAACCGCGATTTTCAACGGGGCGCCGAAAAGGGGCCACGGCATCATCAGCAGCAGCACCCCCCACACAATAACCTTGTTTTTCATTGAAATTTCAGCAAGATTTCAATGGGACGGTCGGTCGGTTCCACCAGCAGCCGCATCTTCCGGGGGTGTTTTTTATAAAAACAGCCGCCGGTAGCGGCACGCTCTTTGGGGCGACCATCAAAGATCAGCTCCAGGGAATACTGTTGCCAGCTCACTCCGGCCGCGGGCGTTACCGTCAACATGAGCGGTTTGTCTATCGTGTGTTCCGCAAAGGTGAAATCCAGGTAATTGCGCTGATCGGACGGCGCTGCCGTACAACGGAGGACCGGGCTGGTATTGAGGTTTTCCCACCGCGCCTGAATGCAGTCGGGGCGGTTGGCTTTGAAAGTGATCTTCTCGGAGGGAGACACTGCCGTTTTCAGAAGATCCCGGGCGGCGGGAACTTTTTCCGCCAGCAGCTGCAGTTCCTGCCGGTAGCGGTCGAGCGGCATGGTTGGACGTGCCTGCTGCAATGCCTGAAAGGCTTGGGTATACCAGGAGCCGGCAGGAGCACCGTTGCGCTGCTCCCGGGGCAACTGACAGTCTCCGGCCAGTCGAAGCCAGCGCCACCGTTCCGGTTCATCAAAGCTGGCCAGTATATAGCGGAGGGCGGGATGACTGCCTTTTTCCGCCGCGGCCCGAAGCCGGGCCCGTCCATCCGGGGTGTCCTGCTTCTGTTCCGCGAAGACCCGCAGATATTCGCAGTCCGGATGATCCTGGCGACGTATCAGCTCCTGAATGAAAAAACTCCGTTTTTCCTGATTATTGCCTGGGATTTTGGCCAGCTCGTCCAGGAGCTCGACCGTACTGCGGGATGGGTCAGGAAGCTGATTCAAGCGCCGTTCGCATTCTTTCAGATCTTGATCGACGTGATGACAGCCGAGCTCATTGAAACGACGGCATTCGGCGATGGCTTTCTGGAGCAGGGCGCGGATTTCGCCGAAATCAAGATCCCGGGCATTGACTTTTTGCGTACGGATGGAGGCGAGCAGCATCAGGGCGGGGACGTCATTTTGCTCCGCCGCCCGACGGAGGTCGGCCTCCTGTGCCGGGGACAGGGGGGTACCGTGCTGGTATTCCCGACGGGGAATGCAGTCGCCGCACAACAGCCGGACGTTGCCGAGCTTCCGGACCAGTTCGGCGATCCGCCTCTGAAATACCGCTTCAGGATGTGGCAACGCCAGCGGATCAAGCGTGTCCAGCAAGACCCGGGCACAGAGGTCGCCGCCTCTCTGACGTAACTGTTCGAGGTAGCAGTCGCGAACCGGATATTGACCTTTCAAGGCAAAGGTTTCACGCCACTTCCGGGTTTTTTTCAGCTTTGCGGGGGTATTCGGGCGGTCCTGCTGGAAATAGAGCGTTTGAAGATCCATCC
>CASFXO010000063.1 GCA_949298665.1 uncultured Lentisphaeria bacterium | reverse complement strand
CTGCGGCATATTCCCCTTTTTCTCATGATTCAAAAAGCTCAGGAGTGTTAAATTTATGAAAAAAATTGACTTTATGCTGACTGCCTTCCGCGACGGATTCCAGTCGGTATTCGGCGCCCGCGTCTTCAGTTCCGATTTTCTGCCCGTGGTGGAAGAGGCCGCCGCGGCAGGAATCACCCATTTCGAGGCCGGCGGCGGCGCGCTGTTTCAGGCCGCTTATTTCTACAGCAACGAGGATGCGTTCCGCGTGATGGATGATTTCCGCCGCATTGTCGGAAACAGCGCCACCCTCCAGACCCTCGCCCGCGGCATCAACGTGGTCGGGCTCGACAGCCAGCCGCGCGACATCATCAAGCTGCACGCTCAGCTGATGAAAAAGCACGGCATCACCACAATCCGCAATTTCGACGCTCTGAACGACGTGAACAACCTCCTCTACAGCGGGACCTGCATTGCGGAAGCGGGCCTGAAGCACGAAATCACCGTCACCATGATGGAACTGCCCCCGGGGTGTGTCGGCCATACCGTGGAGTTTTATGAATCCATTCTGCGCCGGATTCTCGACTCCGGCATTCCCTACGATTCTGTCTGCTTCAAGGACGCCTCGGGAACCTCCACCCCCCACAAGGTCTACGAAACCATCCGGATGGCGCGGCACCTGCTCGGGGACCATGCGCGGATTGTCTTCCACTCTCACGAAACCGCCGGCTGCAGCGTTCTGGCCTACCATGCGGCGCTCGAAGGCGGAGCCGATCAGCTGGACCTCTCCATCGCCCCCCTCTCCGGCGGCACCTGCCAGCCGGATATCCTGACCATGTGGCACGCCCTACGCGGCACGCAGTACGATCTGGATATCGACGTGAAGAAGATCATCAAGCTCGAAGAGAGTCTCAAACGGGCCATGAAGGACTATTTCATGCCGCCGGAAGCGACTCAGGTCAACCCGCTGATTCCGTTCTTCCCGATGCCGGGCGGAGCCTTGACCGCAAACACCCAGATGCTGCGGGACAACGGCCTCATGGAGAAATATCCGGAGGTCATCGCCGCCATGGGCGAAGCGGTGGCCCGGGGCGGCTTCGGCACCTCGGTCACGCCGGTGAGTCAGTTCTACTTCCAGCAGGCGTTCAACAACGTGATGTTCGGCCCCTGGAAGAAGATCGCCGACGGGTACGGCAAGATGGTTCTGGGCTATTTCGGCCGCACGCCGGCGGAGCCGGATCCGGAAATCGTCCGCATCGCCTCCGAACAGCTGAAGCTGGAGCCGACCACCCGCAGTCCGCTGGACATCAACGACGAAAATCCGGCCAAGGGACGCAAAGCCGCAGTCGCCATGCTCGAAGCGAACGATCTGCCGATCACCGACGAAAATATCTTCATCGCCGCAAGCTGCAGCGAAAAAGGAATCCGCTACCTGAAGGGCGAAGGCACCATCGGCGTGCGGAAAACCGATCGGAAACAAAAGCCGGAACCCACGGGCAGCCCCGCCGCCGCGCCGAAGTCGGACGCTGTCACGGTCACGCTGAACGGGAAAAACTACGCGGTCAAGATCTCCGGAAATTCCGCGTCGGTCAACGGCAGACAGTACGATTTCACGCTGGCGGACGGCATCGTCGAGGAGCAGCCGGTCCGTCTGGCCGCGATGGGGACGTCGGGGGATAAGTTCACCGAAGTCCACTCCACACTGCCGGGTGCGGTGGTCCGCATTCTGGTCAAACCGGGCGAGAGCGTCCAGGCCGGCCAGCTTCTGATGGTGCTCGAAGCGATGAAGATGGAGACCCCGATCAACGCTCCGGGAGCAGGCGTGCTGGCGAAGCTGGAGGTCGCGGAGGGAGAGCAGGTGCAGTCCGGCGCGCTCCTCGCCGTAATTCGGGGCTGACGGGAGGTGAGTCATGAATAGTTTTCTCGATCTGTTTCAGGGACTTGCCGTCATGCTCGCCTCGGATCCGGTGGTGGTCACGGTCCGGCTTGTTCTGGTGCTGCTCGGCTTCGCCCTGGTCTGGCTGGGGCGCAAAGGCATTCTGGAACCGCTGCTGATGATCCCCATGGGTCTGGGCATGGCGACGATCAATGTCTCCTCGATGTTCTTCGATCCGATCAACATGGCGAACAAGACGCCGGTGGATAAAACCGCCGTGAACAACCTCTTTCTCGACTCGACGATCAGCAGCAACGACCATCTGATGACGCTGATGCAGATCGACTGGCTGCAGCCGGTCTACACGCTGACCTTCAGCAACGGTCTCATCGCCTGTCTGATCTTCATCGGCATCGGTTCGCTTCTGGACGTCGGTTTCGTGATGAAGCGGCCGTATGTGTCGGCCATCATCGCGCTGTTTGCGGAGCTGGGGACATTGCTGGTGCTGCCGCTGGCGAGTCTGTTCGGGTACAATCTCAAGGACGCGGCCTCGATCGCACTGGTCGGCGGCGCGGACGGGCCGATGGTGCTCTTCGCCTCGCTGAAGCTGTCGCCTCATCTCTTTGTGCCGATCACCGTGGTCGCCTACATGTACCTCGGGCTGGCCTACGGCGGA
>CASFXO010000062.1 GCA_949298665.1 uncultured Lentisphaeria bacterium | reverse complement strand
ATGTAAAAGGTCTCACGCCAGTCATAATAACGCCGCGCACATTCCAGATAGCGTTGCCGCAGTTCCGGGAACATCGCCGCGAATTCCAGAATGCCGATCATCGCCGTCCCGTTGTCCGCCACCCAGCAGATCCGGCGCTGCTCACCGTACCCCATCGGCAATCCGCCCTCGGGTGTCTGTCGGGAGACAATGCCGTCCACCAGCCGCCGGGCCTCCCGCACCAGTTCCGGCCGGTTCTGCCGGAGGCCGATCACGGCAAAGGCGCGCGCACCGTAAATATCCGAAAAATAATGGTGGGAAAAACGCCCGTCAGCATGCGTCCCGGCCAATTGCCGCAGATGTTCAATCAGATAATCACAGGTCTTCTTCACCTCCACCCGGTCGCTCCAGACGTCCGTTCCCTGCGGCGAGGACAGGCGGACGCTCCAGGTAAAGTCGGTAAACGGGAACGAATCCGGAATCTCCGGCATTTCCAGCATGACCGTTGCCGTTTCCCCCGCCTTCAGATCGCACGGCGCGGAAACCGGACTCAAGTCCGCCAGCTGCATGGTGACGCGCCCCGACACCGGCCGCGCGGACGGATTGTTGACGAAAATCTTGACCGACAGATGTTCATTGCGGACATTGGGAACCACGTTCACAATCTGCGGCCGGTTCACCAGATAATCCGCCGCCGCCGCCGCGAGCTCGAACAGCGCCGGCGTCTCCCCGTAGGCCGCCTCCGGCAAGCCGAACAGCGCCAGCGGCCGGTCCGGATTCATCTCATCCGCCGGCAGCACCAGCATCGCCGCCGCCCGGCCCCGGTCGTCCGCCAGCAGCGGAATCCGCCGGTCGGAACGGGTCCGGACCGTGTTGACGAAAAACTTGTCGTTCTTCTCCCGTCCGTGCACCAGCGGCCGGTCCGGAATCGCGTCGAAACCGGTCGTAAACGGCTTCACCCCCTCCCCGCCGAACAGGGCCCGGGCCTCCGCCGTTTCGGCAAGCCGCGTTGCCGTCACCGGCACGGCGCCGTCCAGCGGATCGAACGCCGCGTCCGGAATGGAAATGCCGACAATCTGATACGGCACATCGAATCGCCGCGCGTATCCGCTGCGCCGCTCATCCCGGTGTTCGGGGGCCCCCGCATATACCGGCCCCAGCCGCAGCAGACCGCCTTTGTCCCACCAGAGATGCCGCCGGGAAAGACCAATGGTGATGGTGCTGATCCGCGACGGATCCAGTTTCCGACCGATTTCTCCAGAGGCAATCACTTTCTCCCCTTTGAGCATGTCGGTGGTGTCGTCGGCCACGCCGCCGAAATCATAGTTCCGGCTCACCCCGGGATCGAACGCCAGAAAGTCCGTAAACCGCAATGCCACTTCCCGGGGCGTCCGGTCCAGCGGCGCATAGCTGACGAACTGATGTCCGTCCCGGTCGGTAATATTGACCGACAGCAGATCCGAATCGGCGCCCCCCATGGCGTTGAACAGCAGATACTGGTCGTCCGCCTTGATCTTTCCGTCCAGATGATTGATTTCCAGGTAGATGGATCCGTCACGAAAATACTGGTTGCTGATTTCCGCAAACCGGATGCCGTGTTCCGCCTGATACATCCAGAGCGTCCCACGCTTGTCGCCGCCGAAACGATAGGCAGGCTT
>CASFXO010000061.1 GCA_949298665.1 uncultured Lentisphaeria bacterium | reverse complement strand
TTTTTCAGATTCTGAGTGTGTTTCAAACACACCTCAACAATTTACGCAAATCCCTTTACGCCAACGACTTTTAGAGCTTTTGAATAAAAGATTCTCTTTTTACCAGAAATTGGAAGGGGAAAAATAAATGGCGGAGAGAGTGGGATTCGAACCCACGGTGAAGTTACCCCCACACAACATTTCCAATGTTGCGCCTTCGTCCACTCGGCCATCTCTCCCGCTGTGGTCAGACTGATTTTAATGTAGCACGATTTCCAGCTTTCGCAAGCGAGTCATCAGGGTTTTTCCGGATTTTCCGGAGACAGGGAAAATCAACGCCTTCGGGAAGGCACCCGCTCGCCAGCACCACCCTCATCTGCAGTGACGCCGAGGATACGGAAAAAAAACGCCCTGAGCTTGAATTTTTTCATTTCCGCACCATATTCCATAACAGAGTTTTCCACAGGGGCGTTTTCAGCAGCGGAGGCACAGGAAAGAACGTGAAAAGAAAACTCGCACTCATGGCTGAATCTCTGGACCTTATCCCGCTCCCGGCTTCCATCGTCGAATATGGACATTGCGTATTCGCCGCCGCCATACATAATGATTCAAACGTCTGGGTTGCCGCCGCCGCCATGCGCCGCCATTTTCCGGAAGGTTTGACAGGGGACCTGCACAGTTCCCGTCTCGGTTTTCTCCTGGTCATGCCCTATTCTTCGGAAAATACCGCCGTCATGCGCCGAATCTTCCCCTGGGCCGCACCCACATCGCTCCGGAACAAACCGATGGTATGGAGTATTCCCCCGAAATACGCGGAATACCCTCCGGCCCCCTTTCCGCCGGTACTGCGGCTGCCCGCAAATGCAGAGGCAGCCATCACTGCATTGAACCGATGGAACCAGGAACAATTCCAGAGCGGCCACCATATCCGGTTCGCAACGGAATACCGGGGAACCGATCCCGAAGCAGCCCTCGCCTGTGGCGCTTCCCGCTTCGTCTGGATCATCTCGCCCCAGCCACCACCAGCAGCGGTCCCGGTTTCCAACTCGAACGCATGGAGGGAATACGCCGACCGGCGGTTCATTCTGGACGGAGCGGTCCTGCATTTCACCGCTGAAACAGCGGCGGTCTGCACCACCGGCTATACGGAGGTGCTTCACCGCGCCCGCCGGTTCCGGAACCGGGTTCGCAGGGAGCGTGGAGACGATTTCCTGCTTTCCCTGCGCCTGCCGCCGATGACGCCCATACAGGAGACGCTTCATTTTTTCTACCTTCTGCGGGAACTGCGCAAGTGCGGCTGGTATTCCCCGGGACTGGTGCCGCACCAGCCGCAACTCACTGCGGAATTGATTGCCGTCGCGCGGCTGGACATCTGCCCGTTGATCTGGGATCGGGCGGAACCACCGCCGCAGATGCCGAAAGACTTACCCTGCCAGGTATATCGGGACGGAAACGGATGATAGAAAAAATTCCCGCTTGTCCCTGCCGGATGTTGCAAATCCGCAAATGAGCGCTTATATTATTCAAATGGAAACTTTGCACCGAATCATTCAGAAATCCTTCGGTTTCCCGATGTTGCTGCTGTGGCTGCTGCTCGGGGGACTTGCATATTTTTCCGTGCCGTCGTCCCCCCTGCAAAACACTGGAATGCCCGCCGCAGCAGCCGTTCCGGATTCGAGTGGACTGAACGCCACGATCCCCGAAGAACAACCACAGGCTGCGGAAACCTTCGACGGTCGCGCCCGACTGGAACGCGGCACGGCGCGGAACCAGACAAGCTGGGATCATCGACCTTCTGGTACCTCCGGGGCCGGCAAATATCCGCGGCCGCAACCCCGGTCACCCGCTGCGGCGACGATACCGGAAACTCCACAGCTGCGATGCCGGTGGCAGTGTTTCCGCCGCTATGCGCTGCAATGCAATATTCCTTCCTATCTGAGAAAATTTCTGGCTGACCATCATATCGTGCGCGCCGGACCGGACCCGCTGTGCGCCTGACGCCGTCGGACGAAGCAGAGACGCGCCTCCCCAAAATACAACGCCCCCCTGCCCGACCGGCAAACTGTCCGGAACATGATTCCTTGATGACAGACGATTTTCACGGCGTCATTCGGCTCATTTTGTACCGTCGCCCGGCAACGGCGACGGAGAGTTCCGTTGTACGCAGACCAAATCAGGAGTAATTTCATGCAGGAGCCAGAAGTCTTGCTTGATTGTTTTCTGTCGTTCGTCCCGATTGCCGTCGCCGTCGCGACGGCGGCGGGAACGTTTTTCGCCGCGGCGGCACAGGCACGCCGCAAGATCCCGGTACCGGCACCGGTCGATTGTTCCGCAACCAGAATCGCCATTGCCGCGGCTGTGGCGTTGATTCATCCGGGAGGAATGAAATGAATACCGCCGATGATCGCGGCGCTCGTTCGGCGCTGCGTTATGCCGTTTTCGGATTTCTGATGGGTACGGCCAACGTGATTCCCGGAGTCTCCTGGGGAACGGTGGCCTTCGTGCTGGGCTTCTATCAGAAGCTGATCGAAGCCCTGAAAACACTGGCGGAGAAAAAAACCTGGATGCTGTTCTGTTCCGGCAGATTCCGGGAGTTCTTCGCTCTGGTGCCGTGGCGTTTTCTGGCGGCGCTGGGCGGCGGCATGGCGCTGGCGGTCCTGACGCTGGCAAAAGTGATGGAAAAACTGCTCACCGCCTATGAAAGCTATACCTTTTCCTTCTTCATCGGCCTGATTCTCGCCTCGGTCCTGCTGTGCATCCGGATGGTGTCGCGCTGGCACGCCGACGCGGTCGTCGGATTGCTGCTCGGTACCGGCGTCGGGTATCTGGTCATCCGGCTGGTGCCGACTTCGACGCCGGACAGCTGGTGGTGCCTGATGCTGTGCGGAGCCATTGCCATTTCGGCGATGATTCTGCCGGGAATTTCCGGTTCCTTCGTGCTGCTTCTGCTCGGGCAGTATTACACGGTGTTGCGGGCAATCACCTGGGAAGGGTTTGATCTGCGGGTGATTTTCTGGTTCGGCCTGGGATGTCTGGCCGGGCTCGGCTCCATCGCCCACCTGCTCAGCTGGCTCTTCCGCCGCTTCCGGGACATGACGACGGCGGTGATGATCGGCTTCATGCTCGGCTCGCTGATCCGTCTGTGGCCGTGGCAGCAGGTGGTCGACTCGGTTACGGTCGGAGACGAACTCCGGGTGCTGGCCAGCCGAATGGTTTTTCCGGACCGGTACGGGGTGGAATTCTGGAGCTGTCTGCTGCTGATGGCGGCGGGAGCCGGAATCACCGCCGGAATCGAACTGCTGGCACGACGGCATGAAAATACCGTGAAGTGAAACGGCAGAACAGCGCTCCGCACCTGCCGGAGACTCCGGAGTCTTCGCCGCGAAGCGCCTTTCCCGAATCGCATTGTAAGGAATTTTCAACATGAATCAACAATATTTGAAACTGCGCACCGCGATTGTGGTTGTTGTGATCGCAATCTTCGGCCTCTCCATTCATCCGCTGACCCCGCGCGACTTCTACCAGACGTTCCGGGAGACGCTCAAAAACGCCGACGACCCGACGGCCGCCACCCTGATCGAGGACGCCCGGGCGCGTCAGTCCGAACGACCCGACAGTTATCCCTCGGTGGCCCTGCTGGAAGCCGCGGACAGCGCCGGAGTCGAATTGAAAAATCTGGTGCACGGCACGGATCTCGCCGACAACAGCGACGTCATCGCCCTGATCCGGAAAAAAGCCGCCAGCTCCATCCGGCTGGGGCTCGATCTCAACGGCGGCGTGGAATTCCTGCTGGAACTGGAACCGGACGAGGAGTTTCTCTCCCGCTTTTCCCCCGGGTCCGACCATGCCGACCGAGAGGAACTCGAACAACGCATGTCCTCCGACTTCGCCCGTTACCGCGATCTGGCCATGGAGAGTTTGCGTAAGCGCCTCGAAACCCAGAACATCTTCGAGTCTGAAATCACCCCGTTCGGCGCCCGGGGACTCGCCCTCCGCGCTCCCATCGTCTCCAGGGACGAAAAGGACAAACTTCAGAAACTGATCCGCATGAGCTGCAAACTGCAGTTCCGTCTGGTCCATCCGGACAATCAGGCTCTGCAGCTCCGCGCCGCCGCCGATCCGGCCGGCTTCGTACCTCCCGCCGGGTATGACCTGATGCGCGAAGTCTCCCGGGACGGCAGAGACCGCGCCGACCGGAACTTCCATCTGGTCTCCCGCCGAGTGGAAATGGACGGCCGCGACATCGCCGAAGCCATGGTCGTCCGGGACGAATTCGGACAGACCAAAATCGCGCTGCGTTTCAACAACGCCGGCGGAGAACGCTTCGCCAAAGTCACCGCCGACAACGTCGGTCGCCAGCTGGCGATCGTACTGGACGGCAAACTCTATTGCGCACCGGTCATTCAGGGGGCGATCGGCGGCGGCCGGGCGGAAATCTCCGGCGATTTTTCCCGCGAGGAAGCTCAGAACATCGCCGACGCGCTGAGCAGCGGCAGCTTCCCCTTCCGGATCAACATCACCGCCGTCTACGACACCGCTCCGACGCTGGGCGCCGACAATGTCAGCAACGGCATCTGGGCCGGTCTGCTGGCGCTGGCGCTGCTGGCGGTCTTCATGTGCGTCTATTACTTCCGGGCGGGCCTGATCGCCATGATCGCACTGGGCGTCAACGTGGTGCTGATCCTCGGCGCCATGGCGGCCACCGGAGCGACGCTGACCATGCCGGGGATTGCCGGGATCATCCTGACCATGGGGATGGCGGTGGACGCCAACGTGTTGGTCTTCGAACGGATCCGGGAGGAACTTTCCGCGGGCAAGAATCTGCGCACGGCGGTGTCGCTGGGATACGACAAAGCCTTTTCGGCGGTTTTCGACAGCAACATCACCACGCTGCTGGTCGGCCTGATCCTGATGTACTTCGGTACCGGGCCGGTGAAGGGGTTCGCGGTCAGTCTGTCGATCGGGATTCTGAGCAGCCTGTTCACGGCGCTGTTCATGACCCGGCTGATCTTCGACTACGCGCTGCGGTATCGGAACTGGCAGACGCTGAAGATGTGCCGTTTCTTCCAGAATCCCCGGATCAACTTCCTGAAACAGGCCCCCAAGGCATTCCTGATTTCCGGGATTCTGCTGGCGGCCAGCTTCATCGTCTTCTTCGTCAAAGGGGAAAACATGCTGGGCGTGGAATTCACCGGCGGCACGCTGCTCTCCTACCACTACCGGGAGAACGCCCCTGTCGCCACCCTGGAAAAAGCCCTGAACGACGCCGGCATCCACGGCCGCGTCAGCTACAAGAGCAACGCCTCGGTCGCCGACAACCGCAAACTGGAAGTGCTCATCCGCCGCGGCGGACAGGGCAACATCGCCGCCGAAAACCTCAACTCCGGCGTGGCCGAAATCCTCCATCGCGCCGCTCCGGAACTGCAGCTCACCGACGGTCAGTCCACCGTGGTCGGCGGCATGGTCGGGCGGGAAATGAGCCGGTCGGCGGCGGTGGCCCTGCTGCTGGCGTTCGCGGGTATCTGCGTCTACGTCTCGCTGCGCTATGAATTTTCCTATGCGGTGGCGGGCGTTCTGGCACTGCTCCACGACGTCATCATCGCCCTGGGAATCTTCATTCTGATGGGACGGGAACTGTCACTCCCGGTTGTGGCGGCGCTGCTGACCATCATCGGATATTCGATCAACGACACCATCGTGATCTTCGACCGGATCCGCGAGGACCGCCGCCTGATGCCGGGACGCGACTACCGGGAAATCATCAACCTGAGCATCAACCGGACCTTGAGCCGGACGATGCTGACCAGTCTGACCACCTTTCTGGTGGTGGTTACGATGTTCTTCTTCGGCGGGATCGCCATCAACGACTTCGTCCTGGTCATGATGCTGGGGATCATCATCGGGACGTATTCCTCGATTTACATCGCCAGTCCGATCGTGCTGGCCTGGCATCGCAAATAAACAAAAAAACGCCCCCGCGGAACATGCGCGCTTCCGCGGGGGCGGCATTCCAGTCCGTCCCGGTCCGCTACGGCGCCGTGTCTCCGGAAACAGGACGACATTCGTACCACCGCGCCAGTTCCTCCGGCGCAAGCCGCACCACTTCGGCCTGTCGCAGCGACGCCGGCGTCGCGCCTTCGAAGTTTCCGGAATCGGACATCACCAGCCGGGCTCCATCATGAAGTTCCGGCGCTTCGGCCAGAACATATTCATGCATTTCGCCGGTCAGCGCCACCGGCACCGGAGTCACCACATCCCCGTCCCAGAGCCGCACTTCAAACGCCCCGGTCCGCTCGTTTCGCTTCAAAGCCGTCCGCGGCACCGGAAACAGATGCCGGTCAAAACGGCGCGACAGCACCACGTTCACCCGTTCCCCGGGCCGGAACAGCCTCCGGAATGTCCGGAACACCACCCGGTCCCCCGATTTGACCGAATCCGGCACCTGCGCCGCCAGCAGGTCATAAGGCGCCAGCGGCCCCATTGCCTCGATGCCGCGCAACCGGTAAATGCCTTCATGGAATTCCAGATCCAGCCCCTTGACCCGCACCTTTTCCAGCACCGCCTCCCGGGGAATCGGCCGCCCCGCCACGAAGGCCGTCACCTCCCGGAGCCGCCAGACGAAATCGCCCTCCGCACCGTGCCGGACGGCTTCGGGCTTCACCCACAGCAGCGCCAGCGACCGGTTCGACGGCACCGCCTCAAAAACGAAACTGAGGTCGTCCACTTCCGGCAAATTTTTCTGCTCCGCGCTCAGCTCGCCCACCGGAATCCGCGGATTGTCCACATAACAGGTTAAAGTTCCGGTCCCGACGTTTGAACTCTCGAACCAGGCGACCACCGGCTGCACTTCCCCCTCCGGGTACACCAGAACCTGGGTCGTCGGGTCCAGCTGCCGCGTCACGTATTCCGGCAGAGCCACCGTAATCTTCATCGCCTCCACGAGGGCGATCTTCATCACCGCCTGCGCCACGTCAGCCACCGTACCGGCGGACAGATACACCTCCTCGACCACGCAGGGAAACGGCGCCCGGCTGAAACACCCCTCGTACACCCGGCGGGCGCGCGCCAGCTCGGACTCCGCCGCAAGCCGACTGTAACCGGCGCTTTCATAAGCGGTTTTGGTTTCGAGGAACTGCCGGGAGCTGACCGCGCCGCGTTCATGCAGTTTGCGGTCCCGCTCGTAATTCTCGGTCTTTTCCTGCATCTGCAGGGTGATTTCGTTCAATTTGGCCTCGGCAATCCGCAATTCGCTCAGCGGAATTTCCGTATCCTGCCGCGCCAGCAGTTCGCCCTTGCGGACGACTTCTCCGTCCAGCTTGAACACCTCGCTTTTCGCCGCCAGTCCGGCCGCCCGGACATAGGCGAGACGCCCCGCCGCCTCAAAGGCGATCGTCGTCTTCTTCGCATAGTCCACCACCCCGACATATGCCGCTGCCTCCGGCCGCTGTCCGGTCAATTCAAATACCCGGAACGGCACCGCAGCAGGCGCAGGGCTTGAACCGTCACGCCCCCCCGCCTCCCCGCCGGAGGCCACCTCCGGAGGCGCCCCACACACCGCGGCACTCATCCCCGCCCACAGCCACACCGTCGCCAGCAATACCGGCGCCGTCCGTCTTCTTCCCCGTCTCCGATTGAACTTCCGGTCCATCTCAGCAAAACCTCCATGGAAAACCGCGGCATTTCTCCGCATTGCTCCGGCTCCCCCCTTCCCCTGTCCGCAGCAGGCGGGCGGGGGAAGCGACTATTGCACCAGATATCGCTCCGCATCAATGGCGGCGCGGCATCCCATCCCGGCGGCGGTGATCGCCTGCCGGTACACATGGTCGGCGCAGTCCCCCGCCGCGAACACCCCCCGGAGACTGGTCCGGGAAGATTGCTCGAACAACCGGATGAATCCCTGTTCGTCCAGTTCCAGAACGCCTTTGAACAAAGCAGTATTCGGCACATGCCCGAGCGCCGCGAAATAGCCCCGGCACTCAATCCGGCTTTCCGCTCCGGTCAGCACGTTGCGCACCCGCACGCCGTCCAGTTCCCTGTCGCCGGTAATTTCCTCGACCACACTGTCCCAGACCACTTCGATCTTCGGATTGGCCAGAACCCGCTCGGCCATGATTTTCGAGGCGCGCAGTTCATGCCGCCGGTGAATCAAATACACCTTGCTCGCAAAACGGGTGAGAAACGTCGCCTCCTCCGCCGCCGAGTCCCCCCCCCCCACCACCCCCCCCCGCACCACCCCGGAAAAGGCGCCCGCGCACGGGGCGCAGGCGGAAACCCCGCGATTCCGGAATTTCTCCTCGGACGGCAGTCCCAGATAACGCGGCGCGGCACCGGTACTGACGATCAGCGCCTCCGCTTCGAATTCCCGCCCGTCCGCCAGCCGGAGCCGCTGCGGCCCGCCGTCGGACAACGCCACCGAGGCCACCTGATCATACTCGATCCGGGCTCCGAAACGTTCCGCCTGCTGCTGGATCCGGCTCATCAGTTCGTATCCGTTGATTCCCTCGGGAAATCCGGGGAAATTCTCCACCTCGCTGGTCTGGGTCAGCAATCCGCCGGGCATTTCTCCGGCCAGCAGCAGCGGGTTCAATTCCGCCCGTGCGGCATAAACCGCGGCGGTCAGGCCGGCCGGACCGCTGCCGATGATGATCAAGCGTTCTTTTTCCATGACGTAGATCCTGTTTTTTATGGTTGCGGCCGCAGCGCCTTTTCCCGCGCCGCCGCACTGCGTTGATAATAATCGTCCCAGCGCTCGATGGCAAACTCCCGGAGCACCTCCTCCACCTTCAACCCCGGCCGTTCCGCCGTCAGCAGCACCGCGCCGAGATTGCCGGGATCGGAAACGGTGATGTCCGTTCCGTAACGGTCGATCGCCGCCTGCAGTTTCGCCCAGTTGCCGTCGAGATGCACCACCGCGCAGTTGGTGTTGATCGAAGTGGTGAATTTGCGGAAGTAGCAGGTGGACTTCTTGAGCACCTCTCCCACCGGAGAAACCACCGTGGACTCCAGAGAGCCGACCGCCGCACCGAGAAAATGCGCCCGGCAGCGATACGCCCAGTATCCCTGCATCAATCCGCCGTGATAGTAGGAGGAAAACGCCAGAATGTCCGGCTTCTTCGCGGCATAACGCTCCAGAAGTTCATCGAAATTGAGGTCAAAGCAGATGATCATTCCGATCGTGCCGAAGTCGGTTTCGAACACCGGCGCCGCCGCTCCGGGCCGGGTGCCGAATGCCATGTCTCCGATGGTCGGATAGTTCTTGTCGTAAATCCCGACCACCTCCCCGTCCCGGCCGATCAGATACGAGCAGTTCGCATAACCACCGCCGGGCAGATCCCGGTAGGCGCCGTAGATCAGATAACAATGATGCTTTTTCGCGGTCGCACGGAAAAAATCCAGCACCCGGTCGCCGCGCGTTTTCAGGTAGTCGCGCATCTGCTCCTGGGACATCCCACGGAAAACATCGCAGAGCTCCGGCAGCACCACCAGATCCGGCCGGTTGCCCCATTCCGACGCCATTTCCTTTTCCCAATAAGCGATGACCCGCTCCGCCGTCGGCGTTTCGCCCGGCGGCAGATCCGGCAGATCCGAACCGATGACACTGACGGTAATACGACGACGCTCCATCTTCACCTCCGCCTTCTCCGGCTTATCCGGCGCCTTCTCCGCGCCCGGCGCTCCGGCGCCGATCAACAGAGACAGTGCGGCGATTCCTCCCATTGCGATACGACCCGGTCGGCTCATGTTGCGTGAACTCCTTTGGTGTTTCAGGCCTTATGTGTTCCTGCGGCCGTCTGCTGCGCCGCCATCTTCTTCATCTGCCGCACGGAGGTCAGCAGACAGCGGGGCAGATGGAAGAAGGTCTTCCATTTGCCGCCCTTGAGCATATGCGTCGGCTCACCGCGCCGGTTGAGGTAGGCGAACCATTCGCCGTATTCCGGATCGCGGAAATGCGCGAAACTGTAACGGTCGATCTCTTCGAAATACTTCAGAAATTTCTCTTCCCCGGTCAGCCGGTAGGCGTACAGCGCGGCGATGGTCGCCTCGTTGTGCGGCCACCACAGCTTCATGTCGTGCTGCAGTTCCAGATGGGGTTTGCCCAGCGCGTCCATGAAATAAAAGATCCCGCCGTACTCCCGGTCGGTCACGAACTGGAACAGCGCGTCCACATAATCCGCCGCGCGCCGGATCAGCTCCCGGTCGCCGTGCGCTTCGGCGTAGTTCATCATGAACCACATCGACTCCAGCCCGTGGCCCGGATTGACGAAACGCCCTTCACACGTTTCCAGGTCGAAGCTCCCGTCGGGCCGGACGTTTTCGAAAATCACCCGCAGCTCCGGATGGAAGAACTTGTTCATCACCGTATCGATCGCGCGGCGGCACTCCCCGTCGTAACGGTCGGTGCCGAGGCATTCGGCCATAACGCAGCCGAGGTTGGCCAGAATCATGTAGGAACCGTGCGACAGATACTGCTCCTTGCCCGGCAGGTTCTTCTCGTAAACGCCCTTGGGATTCGGAATGCGCCGGATGTAGCTGGCCATGGCGGATTCCGCCTCGGCCCGGTAGCGTTCCTCCCCGGTCGCCTGATACATCGCCGCCGCCCCCATCGCCGCAAAACAGTCGGTGAAAATACTGAACGGTCCCATCGCCGGCTCCCCGCGGCGATTCAGCTCAAAGTAATAACTCCCGTCCGCCAGCCGACCGTGTTTCGTCAGAAAGTCGTATCCGTCCGCGGCGATTTTCAGCCAGTCTTCCCGGCCCGCGCCGTATTCGCTCCGATACAAAGTCGCGAACATATATACGATCCGCCACTGCATCCACATATACTTATTGGGATCATACACCGAGCCGTCCCGGTCCAGGCAGGTGAAATACCCGCCGTATTCCCGGTCCACGCAATGTTTTTCCCAGAAAGGAATCACCGATTCCAGCAATTCCCGTTCATACCGTTCGATCACCGGCTGCCAGTTCATATCGTTCAAGCTCCCCTGATTATGATGGTTAAAGATCCAGCAGACTGCGCCCGTCCGCCGCCAGCAGAAGGCCGACGGCAATCGGCGCATTGGTCCAGCCCGTGTAAATGCTTCCCGCGCCCCCCTCATACCGGTCGCCGCCGCCCCAGCCGCCCGCGGCCAGATCGTACATCCCCCGCCAGCATCCCGCAAACTGCGGCGCCGGAGTCGTGTCCTGAATCTTCAGCAGCAGCGCCAGCAGCCGGTCCCGGGCGGCGGTGGTCGCTTTGTTCCCGGTTATGGCCGCCGCGCATTCCAGCGCCAGCAGCGCCCAGTTGACGGTGTAAATCGTATCGACCTTGTCCGGTCCGACCGGCGCCTCGCTCTCATGTTCGGAGGGGAAATTTCCGGTTGCCGGATCCTGCCGCCGCAGCAGCGCCGCCTCCAGCCGCGCCGCATATTTCGCGAAATCGGAATCCCCCAGACATCCGGCGGCAAACGCCGCACCGATCAGGCCGTAACAAAGTTCACTGACGTTCCAGTTGTCCAGCTGTTCGTCGACGAAGCGGCAGTAGCGCCGGATCTCTTCCCGCCATTCCTCCCGGGGCTCCACCCGGTATGCCGCCGCCAGTGCCATGCACCCCAGCGAACCCCAGTGCGGCAGACGCGGATCTCCCAGCCAGACCGCTTCGGGATCGCTCCAGCGGTCGGGAAATTCCGGATGAGGATGCCCGAAACTGCGGTGCATGGCCGTGCACAGCGCGCCCGCCAGCTGCAACGCCCGTTCGCGGCAGTGAAATTCCTCCGCCCAGTCCGGTTCCAGACGGGTCAGCGCCAGCTGAATCAGCACGCACCACGCCTCGTCGTCGAAGTAAACCACCGGCGTCTGCTTGATGTGCGACCACTGCCACGCCCCCGCGGGAACCGCGCCGGCGTCTTTGTGGAACAACAAGCCGCTGCGGCAGTAGAGATATTCCAGAATGCGCCGGGCGGTTGCCCGTTCCGCCGCGCCGCCGACGCTGCGGGAGGCCAGCAGAAACAGCAGCAGCGTCTGAAAATTGCAGTCCGCCCGCCGCTGCTCGATGATGCAGCAGCCGTCCTTCATGGTCCAGGCCGGGAAACTGGACAGCATCTCTTCGATCGCGCTGTTGCCGCCGGTCACGGCCACCCGTTCCCCCACCCCCCAGGATCCGTCCGCCGGATCCATGACGCCGGAATGCCGGAACCACGCAAGGTTCGCGAGCACGGCGTTTCTGATTTCCTGTTTCATCCTCTCATGCTTCCTTCAGGCTGTTGTACTGCGGATTGTCCCTACATCCGGCGGAAATACTCTAATTCAAGGACTGAAAAAAACAAGGCCGTCCCACTGTTCCGACGGCGATTTTCAGCCGCGGACCGCGCATTCTCAGGACAGCTCCGTGATCTTCGCGCCGATCGCGGTCAGTTTGCCGACCAGATTCTCATAGCCGCGGTAAATCACGTCGGCGGAGTTGATCGTACTGACGCCTCCGGCGCACAGCGCGGCGATCACCATCGCCATCCCGGCGCGGATGTCCGGACTGGAGACCGTCATCCCGTGCAGCCGGCTTTTCCCGGTAATCAGCACCCGGTGCGGGTCGCAGACGATGGCGTTCGCCCCCATGCTGATCAGCCGGTCCACGAAATAAATCCGGCTCTCAAACATCTTTTCGAAAAACAGCACGGTCCCGCGCGACTGAGTCGCCGCCACGATCGTGCAGCTCATCATGTCGGACGGAAACTGCGGCCAGGGCCCGTCCGAAAGCACCGGCGTATACCCCCCGAAGTCCGATTCCACCTGCGGCTCCTGCCCGCCGGGCAGAAAGATGTGGTCGCGCCGCAGCTCCATCCGCACGCCGATCCGCTCGAAAACCCGCCGGATCATCCAGTAATGGCGCGGCGTCGTTCCCCGCACCACCAGCTCTCCGCCGCAGGCCGCTCCGAGCGCCAGAAAGCTGCCCGCTTCGATGTGATCGCCGACCACGGAATAATCCGTGCCGTGCAGTTCGCTCACGCCTTCGATGGTAATGGTATTGCTCCCGTGCCCGGAGATTCTGCCGCCCATGGCGTTCAGCAGATCGGCGAGATCGGCCACATGCGGCTCGCAGGCGGCGTTGTAAAGCGTCGTGGTTCCTTCCGCCGTCACCGCCGCCAGCAGGATCTGCTCGGTAGCGGTCACGCTGGCCTCATCCAGAAACAACTCCCGTCCCCGGAACCCTTTCGGCAGCCGGAACTGATACACCCGGCCGAAATTCAACATGGCACCGAGTTTTTTCAACCCGTAGAAATGACCATCCAGCCGTCGCCGTCCGATCACATCCCCCCCCGGCGGATACAGCGTCGCCGCCCCGCCCCGCGCCAGCAGCGGCGCGGCAAACAGAATCGAAGTGCGGTTGCGCGCACACAACTCCTCCGGCACCTGTGTCGTACGCAGTTCCGGACAGCGGATATGCAGCACATGATTCGAAAATTCCGCCTCCGCCCCCAGCGCCCGGGCAATGTCCAGCATCGAACGAACATCGAGAATGTCCGGCACATTGCGCAGCGTCATCTCCTCCCGGGTCAGCAGACAGGCGGCGATCATCGGCAATGCCGCGTTCTTGTTGCCTCCGATCGTCACCTCGCCGAGGATCGGCGCACCGCCTTCGATTCGCAAACTTCTCATAACGCTTCTTTCCGGGACTCCCGTTTCGCCATTCCGTGATTTCACCGTGGAAAATTATACCTGCGCGACAAAAATACAAGCCGCACGGTTGCCAAATCCGAAAAAAGGAGATATTGTATGGCACTTTTTTCAGTAACGGACGAATCCCGATGCCACCCGAAGAAAGGATCACACCGGGAATCATGAAACAATTCTGGAAGTATTTTCCGGTACTGCTGCCGGCGGTATTGTACCTGGGAGCCTTGAATCAGCGCGGCCTCTGGACTCCGGACGAGTTGCTGGTCGCCGCCGTCGCGGCGGGATATCCCGCCGCGATCCCGGAACCGGTCGCTTCTCTGAACCGATGGCTGACCGGGCTGCTCGGCAACGCCCCGTGGGTGTTGCACCTCGTGCCGCTCGCCGCCACGCTCCTGACCGGAACGATGTTGATGGTGCTGGCCCGTCAGGCCATGCCGCGAATCATGAAAACGGTCGGGACGGTTTATTTCAGTACCGCGCTGGTTTTCTTTGCCGGGACTGCGGCGCTGCCGCTGGCCCCGGCGATACTGGCGCTGGCGCTGCTGGTCTGCGGCGCGGCGGGCGTATTGCTGCAGCAGCGGCCGCCGCTGATCCGGCTGGGATTCTTCATCGCCATGCTTGCCGGAGCGTCGCTGCTGCTGCGTCTGGCGCCGTATCTGCGCCCGGGGACTTTCGGACAGCAGGACCCGGCTCCGCTGCTGGTGCTGGGCCTGCTGCCCTGGTTGCTGCTGCTGCCGCTGGTGCTGTCCGGACTGCGCCACACTCCCTGGCATAATCCCCTGTTGTGGGGCGCGGGAGCCGGTATCGCAGGGGCTCTGTTTCTGACGCTGGCCAACGGTGATTCCGTACCGGCGGCCCTGCCGGGGATGACGCCGTTTCTGGCGCTTTTCACCGGATGCGGTCTGGAACATTATTTCGAGCGGGAACCGGACGGGGCCCGCTTCAACCGGCTGCTGCGCACCTACAGCATCATGGCCGGAACCGCGGCGACAGGGTTGCTCGCATTGCAGTTGCTGGGCAAATTCGGTCGCCTGCCGCAGGATCGCATTCCGTATGGCAACGACAGTGCCGGTCTGATCGCCGCCATCGCCCTGATCGTTCTGATCTGCTGGTGGTGGTTTGCCATGCGGGAAAACGCGCCCCGGATCAAAATCGACGCCTTCGCCGTCGGCGCGGCTTTTGTACTGCTCTCTTCACAACTGCTGATTCCTCCCCGGGTCCGGCTTACGCTGGATGGCGAAACCCCGTTGCGCCGCTACGTCGCACCGCTGCTGCAGGACGACACGCTGCTGGTGGCCGAGCGGAGCTGGGGACCCGCCGCCTGGCTGCTGCGGGGCGAACGGGATTTCCGGGTGCTCCGTCCGGACGGAGCGACCGTCGTGCCGGGCCTCCCGGAAATCACCGCCGCGGAACTGGCCGCAGCCATTGTCCGCGATGGGCGCCGGGTGGTACTGCTCCGCCGGGCGGGACCGGTGCCGCCGGAACTGCCGCCGCCGCGGCAGCGTATGTATTTTCGTCCTGTTGATTTAAGCATCATGGAGTTTGGAAATCGATGAAACTTTACTGGGCCCCGTTGCTGTTTTTCATATTCGCCTATCTGGCGCCGCTGGGCTTCCGCCCGATGGTGACGCCGGATGAATTCCGTTATGCCGAAATTCCGCGGGAAATGCTCGAAAGCGGCAACTGGACCTCGCCGACCCTGCTCCACATGCGGTATTTCGAAAAACCGGTCCTGGGCTATCAGTTGACCGCCGCATCGTTCACCCTCTTCGGGGAAAACGCCTTTGCCCTGCGTCTGCCGGCGGCGCTGGCGGCGGGACTGACCGCACTGCTGATCGCCCTGTTCCTGCGCCGTTTCACCGGCGAGGACAAAATCGCCGCCATGGGAGCGCTGCTCTATCTCGCCGGCGGGATGGTGTACGGGATCGGAACCTTCGCAGTGCTGGACAGTCAGACGACCTGCTTCATTGCAGGCACTCTGATCTGCTTTCTGCCGGCCTGCCTGGAGCCGAAGTTCAACCGGGTCAAAATCGTGCTGCTGCTGTTGAGCGGCGTTTTCGCCGGACTGGCGTTTCTGACCAAAGGCTTCATCGCCTTCGCCGTTCCCGCGATTACCGTCGTCCCGTTTCTGATCTGGGAAAAACGCTGGAAGGATTTTCTCATTCTGCCCTGGCTGCCGCTGCTGGCCGCGGTGGCGGTGATTCTGCCGTGGGCGCTGGCCATTCACCGGGAACAGCCGGATTTCTGGAGGTATTTTATCGAAGTGGAACATATCCAGCGCTTTCTGGACAAAGACGCCCCCGGTCAGCATCCCGAGCCCTGGTGGTTTCTCCTGCCGCCTCTGATCCTCGGCGGCCTGCCCGCCGCCCTGTTGGCCCCCTGTGCCGTCAAAGGGCTGTGGAAGGACCGGGAACAACTGCTTCGGGCGCCGTTCGTCCGTTATTCTCTTTGCTATCTGGTCTTCCCGTTCCTGTTCTTCTCGGCCTCCAGCGGGAAACTGGCCACCTACATTCTGCCTTGTTTCACGCCGCTGGCGATCCTCGGCGCAGTCGGACTCGCCCGCTATTTCCGGCTCGGCGGCGAATACCGGTTGTTCCGTTACCCGCTGGCCGTGCTGGGGTTGCTGCTGGCTCTCGCCGGAGTGCTGGCGGCGGCGGGACGTCCGGCACTCCCCCGGATTGCGCCGCAATGGCAGGAGGCGTCATGGATGCCGCATACTCCTGTTCTGGTGGCGGCCATCGTGATTGTGCTGGGCTGGGGAATCGCCCTCTGGATCTTGCGGAAACACTCCTGGCGGCGGCAGCTTGCCGCCTTCTTCATCGGCATGGTACCGCTGATTTTCGTCGGCAATCTCATCATCCGTCCGTCCGCAATGGAAGATAAAAGCCCCGCCGCCGCGTTGCTGGAGCTGCGTTCCCGCATTCCGGACGATGCCCTCCTCATCTGCCACCGCAGCATGGTGCATGCGGCGGCCTGGACGCTGAAACGGCCGGACCTGCTGCTGGCGGTTTCCATGGGGGAATTCGATTACGGACTCTCCTACCCGGAGGCCGCGGACCGTTTCCTTGACTTTTCCGAATATCAGGCACTGCTGCTGGCGCCGGAACGCCCGGCGGTGGTCTATCTGGCGCGCAAAGGCGCGTCGGCCTATCTTCCTGAAAACGCACCCGCTCCGGAAACATTCCATGCCGGAGGCGTCGATCTTTATTATTTTGCACCGCGCGGAAAACATTCTCAACCGGCACAAGGAGTCCTTTGATGAGCACACCTTCCCTTTTCCGGCGTTTTCTCCGGAACCCGGCGCAGATCGGGGCGCTCTGCCCCTCTTCTCCCGTCCTCTGCCGCACCATCACCGGCGACATCGGGCTGGAAGACGCGGCGGCCGTCGTCGAACTCGGTCCGGGCACCGGCGTCATCACCCGGGAAATTCTTCGCCGGATCCGTCCGGAAGCAACCTTTCTCGCGGTGGAGCTGGATGAGACGCTCTGCATGGACCTGCGCCGCAATTTTCCCGAACTGCGCCTCCGCAACGACAGCGCGGCCCGGCTTGCGGACATTCTGGCGGAAGAACGGCTGGAAGGGGTTGATGTGATCGTTTCCGGACTGCCGTGGGCGATTTTTCCGGAAGCGCTCCAGCAGGAGATTCTGGAAAATGTTCTCACCGCGCTGCGTCCCGGCGGCTGTTTCACCACGTTCGCCTATCTGCAGGGCATGATGCTCCCTGCCGGACGCCGTTTCCGGAAACGGCTCTGCGAACTTTTCGACAAGGTGGAAACCACGCCGGTGGTCTGGCGCAATCTCCCGCCCGCTTTCATTTACCGTTGTCACACTGCCGGGACAATTTGACACACCCGAAGTGTGCCAGAGTGCGCC
>CASFXO010000060.1 GCA_949298665.1 uncultured Lentisphaeria bacterium | reverse complement strand
GGTCACCGGCGTGCCGAATTCCAGCCCGAGCTGGGCCAGGCACTTGGCCACTTCGGAGTTGATGTAGCCCGCATGCGGGGTCGCGCCCTGAATCACGACGCCGAGCGCGATCACCGCGTCGAATTTTCCGGTCTGCAGCATTTTCTTGATCGCGAACGGAATTTCATAGGATCCCGGCACCCATGCCGCGGTAATGTCGGCGGCCGCACCGCCGTGCCGGACGATCGCGTCCACCGCGCCGTCCAGCAATTTGCTGACGAAAAATTCGTTGAACCGGCCGCAAACGATGCCGAATTTCAACCCGCGGGCGCTCAGCGCCCCTTCCCATACCTGACCGATCTGATGATTCATGGCAGAAAATCCTCACTTTTTCCGTAAAATCGTGATGAAATAATATACTGCCGAATCCGCGCCAGTGCAACCCCGTCCCTGTATCTTTCCCTCGGGACCGGCACGGGAAAACTCCGGACGGTCAAGCTCACCCGACCAGCGACTCCGCGTAATCGGACAGGGAATTGTCCCGGGCCCCCATGATGAGGATCACATCGCCGGGCCGGCTGCCGAGCAGCAGGTAATCGCTCAACGTCTCCCGGTCCGGGAAATGCAGATATTTTTTCCGGTTCCCGCGCTCCCGATATTCCGCGATCACCTCCGCGGAAGTCGGCGAAAAACTGCTGGTCCCCCCCGCGTAAAAGGGCTCCAGCATCAGAAACCGGTCCTGACGCCGCAGATGCCGGTTCAGCTCCTGGAACAACTCCTCCCGCATGAACCCGAGCGGCTTGAACCCGTGCGGCTGAAACACCGCGTACACCGCGCCGCCGCCCGCCGCCTCCTGCGCCGCCTCCAGCGCAAACACGATCTTTTCCGGATTGTGTGCATAATCATCGTACACCCGCGCTCCGGAGGCGGTCATCCCGTGAAATTCGAACCGCCGCCAGACCCCTCCGAACCGGGACAAAGCCTCCACCGCCTCTTCCCGCCGGAATCCCAGTGTTTCCAGCATCGCCAGTACCGCCAGCGCATTGATCGCCGTATGCTCCCCGGGCTGGGGCAGCAGCAGCAGGCCGCCGCCGGCGAATTCCGCGCCCCGTCCGGAACTTTCGATCCGGCATTGTTCGGAACGCATCCCGTAAATTTCAAGCAGATTGTTCGCGCCGATTCCGTCGATGGCGGCCCGGTCCCCCGAGGGCGCCAGCCGGGCGCGGCGGCCGTCCACGTAAACGGCGTCGGTCAACGTCATGGTCCGGCAGGCCGTCACCGCGTATTCGCCGGAAGCGCCGATCGCGGACTCGAACACCTTCACCGGCAGATCCGGCCGGAGATACGGTTTTACCGCCTCGTACACGCCGCGCTCCAGAATCGCGCCGCACCGGACGTTCTTCAGAAACTCGCCGAATACCCGCGCCAGTTCGTCCCGGTCATAATGGTCGGTTCCGATATTGAGCACCAGCGCGTAATCCGGATGATAACGTACCAGGCTCTTGTCGCTTTCGTCCGCTTCGAAAACGAAATACCGCCCGCCGCCGGTCCGGTAATTCCCCGCGAACCGTCCGTAACGAAACCGGTTGACCAGCGCCCCGTCCAGACAGGCGGGATCTTCCCCGAGATTCACCAGCGCCTCGGCAAGATAGGCGGTAACCGTGCTTTTGCCGCAGCTCCCGGTCACGGCAATGGAAGTCGCCGCCCCCTGAACCGCAATCAGCTCCGCCAGCGCTTCGGACCGGTGCAGCCGGGGAATTCCCGCACCGACCTTGAAATCCGGATTGTCCTCCTCGATCGCCGTCGAATAAACCAGAAAATCCGGACGTCCGTCCGCCAGATAGGAACCGTCCTGCGGATAAATCCGAATCCCCTGTAATTCCAGTTTATCCAGAATGCGGCGATTTTCCGGCAGATGGCTGCCGCGATCACTGCCGCTCACCGTCAGTCCGGACGCCACGCACATCTGCGCCAGACCGCTCATGCCGATCCCGCCGATGCCGACGAAATGCACATGATTCCCTGCTTTCAACATGATTCCCACTCCTGATCCGCGGCCGGAGACTTCCGGACATCGCGCGGGTTTCGTCCCGCAAGGGACGTTTCCAGTAAAATCCTCCATCGCTCCAGCGCCGCCAGCGCCGCGGCGCAATCGGCCTCACGCTCAGCCGCGGTCCGCTCATTGCGCGCCGCCGAAAACACCGACACCGGCCAGGCCGCCGGTACCACCAGCCAGGCGGTTCCCCGCCGCACGGAAAATCCGGCGTGCGAGGAGAACTGCCGCAGAAAATCCAGCATATCCGGCAAACTCTCCGCCATCGCCGGAGAAACGGCGCTGCCATACGCATACCATCCGGAAAAAAGCTTTTCGTGAAGCGGCAGAGGGTCCGGCGCCCGTTTCCAGACATCCTCGTGCCGGAACGCGCTCCCGAGTCCGAACTGCCGCCGCCACGGTTTCGGAAGTACCAGAAAATCACTCTGATCATCCGCCACTTCCGTTCGGAAAAAGAAAAAACTCCCCAGCTCGTAAAACGTGCCGAGCCCCCCGCCCGGCAACAGCCTCCGCAGCCCCGCCGAAACCGGCGCAAACACGATTCCGGAGGCGTGAAACACCCCCTCTTCCTCCGCCTCTGCCCGGTTCGCTACCGTGTGTTCCGGAAACAGACCCGACGCTTCAAAATCCAGCCGGGAAAACCCTTTCCCCGGCACCCATTCGAACCGCCGCCAGCACCGTTTCAGACGCCCCCGGATCTCCTCTCGCACCCGATCCCGGTAACATCGGCACAAAATCAGTATCACCAGCCCCGCCGCCGCGCCCGCGAAGGAAGGGATGATCGTCAAGCAGCCAAGCGTTCCTGCCAGACCAGCGACGACCACCGCCAGAAACGCCGCCCGCCGCCGGCCGGTCAACGCCAGTGCCGCCGGCGGCAGACACCGTTCCGGTCCGATCCGCCACATCCGTTCAACGTCTCCTCAGGTCCGCAGTTCCGCCATTCATCCGTTTACGCTCCGGCATATGCCAGCCCGACGTCGGGCAGATGCAGCCGGAAGCCGCATTGCACCAGTTCCCGCTGCAAAAGTTTCACATCCAGCGACCGGACTTCCACGCCCTTTTCCAGCGCCAGTGCCGCCGCCAGCCCCGCCACCTGTCCGGTCATCGCCGCCACCGGAATCACCCGCGTGATCTCCCAGGCATCGCCCCGGGCCCCCGTGCAACGTCCGGCTGCCAGCAGCCCGTTCAACGGCGTCCGTGGATACAACGAACGATACGGAATTTCCCAGACCGGTCCCGCCTGCCGCCAGTCGCCCGCCAGACCGATCGAATCCTCGAACCGGCGCCCGTTTTCCCCGGCATCGAGCACATAGGCCGCATCCAGACAATACACCTTGCGGAACTGCGGCATCCCCGGCAGCGTCAGCACGAACTGATCTTTGCGCCCCCGCCCCTCCCGTTCGGCCCGGCGGTAATGCGCCCGGAGCATCTCCCGGCTGCGGATCATGAAGTCGGAAACCAACCGCCCGGACACACCACGAAAAACCGTTCCCGGCGGCGCCATTTCCACACTCCACGGCACGCCGTCCACATGCATGCGCACCCCGGGAACCAGCAGCCATTCGCCCCGCGCGTCGCGATCAAACTCCAGCGCCCAGATGCTCAGAAAATTATCGTCGTCCAGGCATGGCGCCCCCGACCGCCGCGCCACCTCGCAGTCACCCGTGGCGTCCACCACGCAGCCGGCGTGCAGCACGCCGCGCCCGCTCTTGTTTTCCACTTCGACGGCGACCACTTTTCCATCCACGACCACGGTATCGCAGATCAACGTATCATACCAGAGCTCCACCCCGTTCTCCAGCAGCATCTCCTCCAGCGCCAGCACGTATGCCGCCGGGGAAAAACGACAAAGAAAGCGTTCTGACTCGCCGCCCGCCGCCTCCCCGCCCCATTGCACGGGCAGATCCCCCGGCCCGTATTGCAGACTGCGCCGGATCAACTCCTCGCAGAGCCCGAACGTCACCTGACGCCCGTTCCCGTCGCAAAGCGGCAGATACACATTCACCAGTCCCGTAGTGGCCAGCCCTCCCGGCTGAACGGTCTTCTCCACCAGTACGGTCTTCTTCCCGCGGCGCGCCGCCTGAATCGCCGCGGCCACCCCCGCCATGCCGCCCCCGGCCACCACCACCTCGAACGTCCGCTCAAAAGCCTTACGCATGTTGATGTACACCTCCTTAACGTTTTTTCTCCGGCGGCAGCAGCGCCGGGTCGGGCCGGATGTGCAGATGCTTGAGCGCCCGCTCGGCAATGGCGCGAAACACCGGCGCCGCCACCGTTCCCCCGTAACTGCCGCCCTTGGGCTCATCCACCGTCACCAGCATCACGAACGCCGGATTGTCCGCCGGAACGAAGCCGACGAAACTGGCGAAATATTTGGTCAGATACCCCTGCCCTTTCACATACTTCCGACTGGTGCCGGTTTTGCCGGCCACCCGGTATCCGGGAATCGCCGCCCGCCGCGCGGTCCCGCCTTCGCCGGTCACCCGGATCATCATGTCCACCAGCGTCCGGCACGTCTCCGGATTCCGGAACATCTGCACCGGCGGCTCCACCGGCACCGGATGAACGGTCCCCGTTTCCGGGTCTTCCAGCCGGTCGACCAGGCGCATTTTCGGCAGCCAGCCGTGATTGGCCAGCGCGCAGTAGGCCCGCACCATCTGAACCGGCGACACCAGAATCGCATACCCGATCGGAAACCGGGTGATCGACAGGCCGTCCCAACGTTTGACCGGCGGCATGATGCCCAGCGCCTCCGGCTTCAACGGCAGTCCGGTCGGCTGGCCGAAACCGAATTTCCGCAGGGTGTTGTAGACATTGTCCGCGCCGAATTCCAGCGCGATCTTGGCCGTTCCGATGTTGCTCGACGTCTTGATGATGTCGGCCACCGTCATGATTCCGTAGGGGTGGGAGTCGCGCAGGGGCTTTCCCAGATACAGCCAGACGCCGTTTTCGCAGTCGAATTTCGAATCGGCCCGGATGATGCCGAGATCCAGCGCACCGCCCACGGTGAACGGTTTCAGAATCGAGCCCGGCTCCAGCCCGTCCTCGATGATGCGGGTCCGCCAGGCCTCCGGACTGATCTTCCGGCGGTCGTTCGGATTGAACGTCGGACGCTGGGCGATCGCCAGCACGTTGCCGGTCTTCGGATCGGCCAGAATCGCGTAAATCGCCTTCGGCTGCCACTTCTCATAAGCGGCGTCCAGCTCCTCCTCCATGATCGCCTGCAGCGGTTCGTCGATGGTCAGATACACGTTGGCCCCGTCCCGGCTCTGCACCGATTCGCGCAGACCGTAGGAGAGCGGCCGCCCGGTCCGGTCCCGCTCGTAACGTTCACGCCCGGCCCCGGACGCCATCTGCCGGTCGAAGAACTTCTCCACTCCCAGCACCGCCACCACATTGGCCCCGTCCACGCTGGTAAATCCCAGCACGTTCGCCAGCAGCCGCCCCTTGGGGTAAGTCCGCATGTAGCCTTCCCGGAAAAACAGGGCGCGAAACCGGTTGACCCGGGCGATGTTCTTCAATTCGGCCGCCAGTTCAATGGGAACGTTGCGCGCGATCGTCACGTCGCGCATCTTTCTCATTTTCACGGAACCGTCCGGATTACGCACCGGATTGCCGTCCTTGTCCCGGACCGGCCGTTCCGGAGCCAGACGCGCGAAAACGTCCTCTTCATCCATCTCCAGCTTGCGCGCCAGAATCCAGGCCATCGCCCGGCGCTGCTGCGATGATTGGATCAGAGAAGGATCGGCACTGATGATCTCGCACGGTGCATTGCCCACCAGAAGATTGCCGGAAACGTCGAAAATCTCGCCGCGCTTGCCCTTGGTCACCCGCACGGCGGTATACTGTCGGCGCGCCTTCTCATACATTTCGGCGTGGTCCACCACCTGTACGAAATACAACCGGATGCCGAGCAGAACGGCAACCGGCAGCAGAATCACGGCCATCAGGCGCATTCGCAGCTTGATGCTTTCATTGCTGCTCAACATCGCCGCCTACCTCCCGCCATCAGCGCTGCGACCACCGCGTCGATGAAGTCGTGCGTCGCGATTCCCGATCCGCCGGAGCCCGTGAGGCGACCGATACCTGCGGCGCCAGGGCCGGTGGAATGATCACCAGTTTCCGCACCTGCCGGGGATCGGCCGGTTGCAGCTTCAGATCGAACCGGGCAATCGCCTGACGGATGTGCGGCCAGGCGCGGAAATGTTCCCGGCGGATGCGCAGATTATCGATCTCCCGCTCCGTATTGTGAATGTCATTCCGGGTGGTACGGATTTCCCGTTCGGTTTCGGCGATTTTCTGATTCAGATAAATGTAGACATTGGCCAATCCTCCGGCCAGTGCCAGAATCATGGCAATCCGGAATGCGGCCGCCAGTTTGCCGCCGAAGGATCCACCCTGCTTCCGCCGGGGGGCACTTCCGCGCACTTTTCCGCTCTGAATGTTCATGATTCCCTTTTTCCGTTTCCTATTTCCGACTTCATCCGCAACTCACAACCGTTCCGCCGCCCGCAGCCTGGCACAGGCCGCCCGACGGTTTTCCGCCAGTTCATCCGGCTGCGCCGTCAGCGCCTTGCCGGTGATCAGCCGCCACTCCTGGCGCTTGCCGCACACGCAGACCGGCAATCCCGGCGGGCAGACGCAACTGGCCGCCCCCCGCCGGAAATACTGTTTGACCATTCGGTCTTCCAGCGAATGAAAGCTGATCACCGTCAATACTCCGCCGGGGTGCAGAATCTCCCGCGCCGCCGACAATGCCCGCTCCAGCTCTCCCAATTCGTCGTTGACGGCAATCCGTAACGCCTGAAACACCAGCGTCGGCGCCGGCAGTGTGCCGGGACGGGAACGCCCCAGTGCCCGATCGCAGAGCGCCACCAGATCTCCTGTCGTGGCGAACGGCTGCTGCCGCCGCTGTTCCACCACCGCCCGGGCCAGACGCCGCGCCGGACGGATTTCCCCGTATTCCCGGAAAATCCGTTCCAGCTCACCTTCCTCACTGCGGTTCAACAACCGGCTCGCGGTCCATTCGCCGCGCTGGTCCATGTGCATATCCAGCGGACCGTCCATCCGCCAGGAAAATCCCCGCGCCGCATCGTCCAGCTGCGGGGAAGATACGCCGATATCCAGCAGCACACCGTCCACCGACTCCCAGCCGTGCGCCCGGGCCAGCTCGGCCAGACCGGAAAAGTTTCCCCGTTCCAGCTTCACCCGGTCTCCGGCGAACGCCAGATGTTTCGCCGCCCGTTCCAGGGCGTCGCCGTCCCGGTCGATCCCGAGAATCTCCAATCCCGCATTGGCTTTCAGCAGCAACGCACTGTGGCCGCCGTTTCCCAGCGTCCCGTCAATCAACCGCGCCGGACGTTCCCCGAAGGAAAACATCCGCACCACTTCCCGGTACAACACCGGCCGGTGTTCCAGATCGGTCATGCGCGACTTATCCTTTTCCGACGATGCCGCCCAGCAGCGCCGCCAGCTCATTATCTCCTTCACTTGCCTTCTGGATCTCATCCAGCTGCTGCGCCAGATCATCCGCCGCAGGTTCCCGCCACTGATCCGGGGCACACAGCAGAATGTAACTCAGCGAACCGATCATCTTCAACTGACCGGTTACCCCGATCCCCTCCAGCATTCGCCGTTCAAACGCCATGCGCCCCTGCTTGTCGCAGCGGCATTGACGCGACTGCGAACCGATGATCGAAAACGCCTTCTGAATTTTCGGATTCGCAATCGCCAGTTTCCGCAGCCGGGCAATGAATTCCCGAAACATCCCCTGCGGCAGCAAAGCCAGAGCATTGCCGCGCGTCGGCATCAGCACAAACCCCCCGTCGCCGTCCAGTCGCCGCCATTCGCTCGGCAGCGCCACCCGGCATTGCGCATCCAGGGCGTGCTCATATTCACCGAAAAACAACGGCTCGTCCCAATGTTTTTCCCCGTCCGACGCCATTGCTTCCTTTTTTACTCCCTTATTTCCCCTTTTTCCCCCTATTTACTCCTATTTTACTACAACCCTCCCTTTTTTGCAAATTTGAATCCAAAAAAAAACGTGTTTTTATTGTCTCGGAAAAAACTGCGGCGGGCAAAAAAAAACCGCGGCTTTCGCCGCGGCCGAAAGTGTTGTCGGGAAAAAACGTCCTTATCCGCGCTTGAGTTGCTGCTCCAGCTGCATCACGGTCCGACGCAACGCCTCGTCGCGCTCGCACAGTTCCGGCACCTTGTTGACGGCATTGAGAATCGTGGCGTGCGTCTTGCCGAACGCCGCGCCGATCTCCGGCAGGGAGTGGGAAGTCAGACGCCGACAGAGATACATGGCCACCAGACGCGGCTCGGCAATGTGCTTCGGCCGCTTGGTCCCGAGAATATCCGCAATCTTGATGCCGAACTGATCCGCCACACTGCGCTGAATCTCATCCATCGAAACCGACCGCGCGGAACACTCCTGCGCCAGCTGTGCGGACAGCAGCTCTTCGGCCTGCTGCACCGTCAACTGCCCGGAGCCGCGCATGGAAGCAAAAGAGGCCAGACGCATGAACGCCCCTTTCAGGCGACGCACGCTGGAGGAAATCTGCACGGCCAGAAACTCCAGAATCGGATCGGCCAGCTTGACTTTGATCAACGTATCTTCGCGCATCATTCGCAAAATCGTCAGTCTTCCCTCCACCTCCGGCACCCCGATTTCCGTGGTCACACCGGATTCAAACCGGGTCACCAGACGCGGTTCCAGCCCCTTGATCTCGCAGGGTTGCTTGTCCGACGTCAGAATGATCTGCTTCTGCTGTCCGTACAGCGTATTGAACAAATTGAAGAACTCCTCCTGCATCTGCGTCTTGTTCGCCAGCACATGCACGTCGTCCACCAGCAGAATATCGACGTCGCGCACCGAAGAACGGAATTCGCTCAGACTGCGCTTGTTCTGCAGGAGTTCGTAAAAATTGTCCAGCAGTTCGCTGCAGGGCGCATACCGGACCCGCAGGCCCCCTCCCCCCGAAAGCGCGGCATGCTGGGCCGCCTGAAGCAGATGCGTCTTGCCGACGCCGCTGCTGCCGTATACATACAGCGGATTGTACAACATCCCGGGACTTTCCACCGCGGACTTCACCGCCATATAGGCATAGCGATTCTCTTCGCTGACCACGAAGTTTTCAAACGTATGGCGGATCAGCGACACCCGCACCGCGGACGGCGGAATCATCCGGCCTGGCCGCGGCGACTCCGTCGCAGCAGCGGGAGCTGGCTTTTCCGGAAGCGGCGACGGCACCTGAGGAACTTCTTCCACGGCATAGACGTAATCTCTACCCTGAATCCCGGTCAACGCCTCCCGCAGCAGGTCCCCCAGATTGTCGCAAATCCACTCCCCGAAAAAATCATTCGGCACTCCCAGCACCAGCCGGTCGTCGTCATCGATCCGGAGCGGCACGATCGGCTGGAACCATTGCAGGTAACACTGCATGCTTTTGCTTTTCAATCTCCCGGCGGCAACGTCCCATATCTCCGCCGCCGAAATCCCCTGTGTTTCCATAAGAAAAATCCGCCCTGCTATCCGCATCCGAGCCGCAAGTTATTAACAGCTCCTGTAATGTTTGACTCATCAGCCACTTGCGGCATGAAAAACACGCCGTTCAGCCACTCCGGCCCGTTTTCCCCGGTCTCGGGACCGACCGCCGCAACCCCTTGCCGAAACGAGTTTTTCCCCTCAAAAAGCCGCTTTCCGGCACATGATGGGGTTTTTCTTCCGTCTCCGGGAACGGTATTTTTTCATAACTCGAACAAACTCTATATAGTTTGTAGAACTTACAAAAAAAACACTGAAAAACTCTACAACTTGTCGACAACTTATTAACAACCGCACCCCTCCTCGCCCGGGGCGCAACACTAATCAATATATCCGGACGGCGCCACAATGTCAACCGGAAAAAGACGACTTTTCACTGAAAAATTTTTCAAAAATCTTACCATTTCCTTTTGCAATTTTAATCTT
>CASFXO010000059.1 GCA_949298665.1 uncultured Lentisphaeria bacterium | reverse complement strand
ATCATCCGGTCGTATTTTTCCCGGACCACCCCGGTCATGTCGCTGTGAATCACGCCGGGCCGGATTTCATAGACCGGCACGCCGAACTCCGCCATGCGCACGGCGAAAAGCCGTGTCAGCATCGCCACCGCCGCCTTGGATATGCAGTATTCGCCGCGACTGACGCTCGCCACCGTTGCGGAAATACTGCCGATGTTGACAATCGTTCCCTTCGTGCCGCTCTCCGCAAAATAACGGGCGATCCGCTGCGTCAGAAACAACGGTCCCCGCACGTTGATGCCCATGACCCGGTCGAAACTTTCCTCGGTCATTTCCAGCAGGTCCCGCCGCACCTCCGGCGCCACCCCCGCGTTGTTGACCAGCGCATCCAGCCGCCCGAAACGCGCCAGAATCGCCTCCAGCAGTTCCGTCCGCTCCTCCGCCCGGGAAACGTCGCACTGCCAGTAGGCCGCCCGGTCCCCGGGATACCGGTCCGCCAGTTCCTGCAGCCGCTCCGTCAGCGCCGCCGGTTCCCGGCGGCCGCAGAACGCCACCCGCCAGTTTTCCTGCAGCATTTTCTCCACGATGCCGGCGCCGATGCCGCGTCCGCCGCCGGTTACCAGTACGACCTTCTGCATGGATCTCCTCCTTTTTTCTTTGCAGATAAAATTTATATAAAAATATATCAACAAAGAAAAACAATGTCAACTTCGTTTCCGGTTTTTTCTCATTTTTTCCGGGCTTTCCCTCATGAAATACGTTTCCGCTCTTGTCAAGGGCGAAGCGATAAAAAAAACGGTATTTTTTTTCTCGAAAAAATTCCGAACACAGTTGCTTTTCGACGAAAATCCACTATAATTAGAAAACAACGGCAATCGCAATATACAGTATTGTCTTTGGCACATCGACACCATATATAGTACCAATCATATAAAAACACCATCACAGAAAGGTCCTGCAAACGTCATGGCTTCCGAACCCTCCTCCTATGATTTAGTTACCGATATCTGGCAGCGCAAATACCGCTATTCCGGACACGGCACCCGCCCCGCCGACGCCTCCATCGAGGACACCATGAAACGGGTCGCGCGCGCCTGTGCGGCCAAGGATGAGAAAAAGGAACAGGCCGCCCGGCAGTTCGAATCCATCCTGACCACTCTGGAATTCATCCCCGGCGGCCGGATCATCGCCAACGCCGGCACCGACCGGGATGAAGTCACCATGTTCAACTGTTATGTCATGAACAAGATCGACGACTCCATCGAAGGCATATTCGATACCGTCAAGGAATCCGCCATGACGCAGAAGCAGGGCGGCGGCGTGGGCTTCGACTTCTCCACGATCCGTCCGCGCGGCTCCCATATCAAGGGCTGCGACGCCGCCGCGTCCGGTCCGATCAGTTTCATGCAGGTGCTGGACTCAACCTGCCGGACCATCATGAGCGCCGGGCAGCGGCGCGGCGCCCAGATGGGGATTCTGCGCTGCGACCATCCGGATATCGAGGAATTCATCAGCGCCAAGCGGGAAAACGCCCGGCTCCAGATGTTCAACCTATCGGTCGCCATTACCGAAAAATTCATCCAGGCGGTCAAGGCCGACGCCGACTGGGATCTGGTCTTCAAGGGCAAAGTCTATAAAACCATCCGCGCCCGCGATCTCTGGGACCAGATCATGCATTCCACCTACGATTACGCCGAACCGGGCTTCATCCTGATCGACAAGATCAATCAGCTCAACAACCTGTATTACTGTGAGGAAATCTGCGCCACCAATCCCTGCGGCGAACAGCCGCTGCCGCCCTACGGCGCCTGTTTGCTCGGCTCGGTCAACCTGACGCGCTTCGTCCGCGACCCCTTCACCCCCAAAGCAAGCCTCGATTACGCCCGGATCGCCGAAGTCGTCACCATCGCCGTCCGGCTCCTGGACAACGTGATCGACCTCAGCCGCTATCCCCTGCCGCGGCAGAAGCAGGAGGCTTCGGAAAAACGCCGCATGGGCATCGGGCTGACCGGACTGGCCGACGCGTTTATTTTCCTCGGCGTCAAATACGGCTCGCCGGAATCCGTGGCGATGGCCGGAGAAATCATGCAGACCATCACGCACGCCGCCTACCGCGCCAGCATCGAACTGGCCAGAGAACGCGGCGCGTTCCCGAAATTCGATGCGGAAAAATATTGCGCCGGCAACTTCATCGCCACGCTTCCGGAGGACATCCGCTCCGACATCCGCAAGTACGGCATCCGCAACTCGCACCTGACCTCGATCGCCCCGACCGGCACCATCAGTTTGCTCGCCGGCAACGTCTCCAGCGGTCTGGAACCGGTCTTTGCCTTCAAATACAACCGCCGCATCCGCAATACCCACGAAAACGATTACACCGAAGTCGAAATCGCCGATTACGCCTACCGTGCCTACTGCCGCTACAAGTCGCTGCCGTCGGTGGCGCTGGAAGATCTGCCGCCGGCCTTCGTCTCGGCGGATTCGATCACGCCGGTGGAACATCTGAAAATCCAGGCGGTGCTGCAGAAATATGTAGACAGTTCGATCTCCAAAACCATCAACATCCCATCGGATTATCCCTTCGAACAGTTTGCGGACATCTACATGCAGGCTTACGAGGCGGGGTTGAAGGGCTGCACCACCTTCCGGCCCTCCGAACACAGCGCCGGCGTTCTGATCCGCAAGGAGGAGAAGAAGAAGGAGCCCGCCCCCTCGACCGCCCCCGTTCAGCCGCCCAAACGGCCGGACGAGCTGACCGGCACCACCTACAAAATCAAGACGCCGCAATCGCCCGACGCCTTCTACATCACCATCAACGACCTGATCAACGAGGACGGCAGCCATCGTCCGTACGAGATCTTCATCAACACCAAAAACCTGCATCACTTCAGCTGGATCGTCGCCATGTCCCGGCTGATCTCGGCGGTCTTCCGCCACGATCCGAAGCCGAAGTTCCTGGTGGAGGAACTCAAGAGCATCTACGATCCGAACGGCGGGTTCTTCAACCACGGCAAATACGTCCCCTCCCTCGCGGCGGAAATCGGCTATGTTCTGGAACATCACCTGCGGCTCTGCGGCGTGATCACCGACGGCGAAATCCACCCGCGCAAGGAAGCGGAAAAAGCCGTTCAGACGGCGCCCGCCGAAAGAACCTCCATCAACAGCGGCAAAATGATCTGTCCGCAATGCAGTGAACGGGAACTGGTCAATCAGGAAAACTGCCTGAAGTGCCTCTCCTGCGGCTACAGCAAGTGCGGCTGAAAGTTGCTGTCCGGAACCGGCGTTCCCGTACGGGGACGTCGGCCTCCAAAGGACGCGGGGGTCGGACCGGCCGGTCGCCCCGCGTCTGTTTTTTTGTCAGCGGATCAGGAAACGGGCACTCAGCGTCACCGGATCAACAGCGGCGACTTCGGCAACCACCGGCTCTCCCAGACGGACGTCCCCGCCGAAGCGGTTTTTGAATTCCCAGGCCAGCTCGGGAATCAGGTAAGTCATGCGGTCATCCTGGCGGAAAACCGGCACCGCGTCGAAGGTCTTTTCTTCGCAATGCCGCAAGTAAACCAGCGTCCAGAACTCGTTTACCTGCCGCTCCAGACGGCGGCGTTCCGCGGCGGCGCTTTCCGCCACGGCGATCCGCGCGTCCAGTTCATCGGAACTCCAGCACGGTTCTCCAGCCAGATACCGGCGTAACTGCCGGTGCGCCAGCAGGTCGCAATAGCGCCGCAGCGGACTGGTCACCCGCACGTAAGGCTGCAACCCCAGCCCCGCATGCAGCCCCGGAAGAATACCGGTGACGCTGGGAGCGCAGCTCCGCCGCAGCGCGTACATGCCCGGCAGTGTCGTACTGTCCGGGCGTTCCTCCGGCGGCGGCTGCACCACGTAGGGCATGGGAATGTCCCGCTCCTCCGCCCATTTCGCCACCGCGGCGCCGGCGGCCAGCATGGCGTTGGCCACCAGTTCCCGGACGGGGGAGAGCGGCAGCGGTTTCAGGAGAACCTGATGCTCCCGGACCGTGATTTTCACCTCCGGCAGGTGGATGAACAACGCCCCCTGCTCCGCCCGGAACCGCCGGAAACGCTCCAGCTCCACGGCCAGTTCGCACAGCGGCGACTGCCCGAGCCGCGGCTCCGCGCCCTCATAATCCAGCCGGACACCGCGAATCCGGGACAACGTCATGTCCTCGAGCAGCGGTTCTCCGTTTTCCGCAATGCGTATGGCAAAAGAGAGCGCCGGACTGGTTTCGCAAAGCCCCAGTCCCAGCCGTTCCGTCGCTTCCCGCGGCAGCATATGGCTGACGCCTTCCGGCAAATAGAGATTGGCGCCGCGCCGCATCGCCTCCCTGTCCGGTTCGGAATCCGGCGCAACCAGCGCCGCCGGGTCCGCCACATGCACCCAGATCAGACCGTCGGCAAAATCGATCGCATCATCCGGGTCCTGACTGCCGGCATCGTCGATCACCAGCGCCGCCCGCGCCGTCAGGTCCCGCCGCACCTCCTCCGGCAACGGCGGCAAAGGACCGGCCGGATCCTCCGTATCCACCCCGGAACGGGACGGCCACGGATCCACGAAATCATCCCAGATCCCGGTTTTCAGCAGCAGTTGATGGGCTTTTTCCGGTGTCGGCTCCATACCGAGGTCCCGCATCAGGCGGCTGGAGGTGCTCCGCCCCAGCGCCAGAAATTCCACCTCCCGCATGGCGGAGCGGTCGCTCTCCGCCGGAGTCCCGGCTCGAATGCGCTCCAGCAGTGCGGCGCGCCGCTGCGCTTCTTCCGCCCGGGCGGCCCGGGCGGCCAGCGTCGCGGCGATCGCTTCCGGTTCCCGCGCCCGCACCCCGTCCCGCACCGAACCGGCAAAATAAATCCCCGCCTCAAGCAGCAACCGGGCACTCCACGCCGCCGCCGGCGTGGCTTCGCCGTAGGCCAGTTCCTGAAAATCCCGGAACGACAGCGTCTCCGTTTCCATCAGCGCCAGCAGTTCCGTATAATCCGGCTCCGGCAACACCGGCGGCGGCAACTGCACGACCGGTCCGGGATGAAGCAGCTCAATGTCCTTGGGGCGGACGCTTTTGCTCTCGCCGGATTCGGTACGGATCTCGATTTTTTCCGCCCCGACCGCGGAAACGACCGCGCCGCGTCCGCGATACACCACCAGATTACCGGTCTGAAACACCATGCATCTCCCTCGTTGAACCCGCGTCAGAACAGCCCCGGTTGAAACAGCTCGCCGGGATCCTCATCCGCCGCGGCTCCTTTGCGGCGGCTTTTCGAACGGACCGCCTGACGCGGCAGCGACTGCATGGCGGCACGCGGCGTTTCGGCGGAATTTTCCAGCGTTTCCAGAATCTCGTTGGCGCGCAGGATCACCGCCGCCGGCAGCCCGGCCAGCTTCGCCACGTGAATCCCGTAGCTGCGGTCCGTGCTCCCCGGAACGATCTGCCGCAGAAAAATGATCCGGTCGCCGTATTCGCGCACCGCCACATTGTAATTGTTCACCCCGCGCCGCGTCTGCGCCAGCTCGGTCAGTTCGTGGTAATGCGTCGCAAACTGCGTCCGGCAGCGGCTGACGGGATCGTCGTGCAGAAATTCCGCCACCGCCCAGGCAATCGACAATCCGTCGAATGTGCTCGTGCCGCGCCCGATCTCATCCAGAATCACCAGACTCCGGTTGGTGGCGCAGTTGAGAATGTTCGCGGTTTCGATCATCTCCACCATGAAGGTGCTCTGCCCGCGCGACAGATCGTCCGCCGCCCCCACCCGCGTAAAAATCCGGTCCACCAGCCCGATCGTCGCCTCATCCGCGGGAATGAAGGACCCCATCTGCGCCATGATCACCAGCAGCGCGGTCTGGCGGATGTAGGTGGACTTGCCGGCCATGTTCGGTCCGGTGATGATCATCATCCGGTGATCGCCCCCGTCCAGCAGCACGTCATTCGGCACGAAACGCTCTCCGCCGGGCCGGGCGTCCAGCACCGGATGCCGCCCGCCTTTGATGGAAAGCAGTTCGTCGTCGGTTACCAGCGGCCGATGGTAATGGTATTTGCGGGCGCACTCCGCCAGCGCCGCCAGCACGTCCACCGTGCCGAGCGCGGCGGCGCTCCGCTGGATCGCCGCGGTATGCGGCAGCACGAAGTCGCGCAGTTCCTGAAACAATTGATATTCCAGCGCCTTGGACTTCTCCTCGGCGCCGAGAATCTTGCTCTCGAGTTCCTTGAGTTCCGGTGTGATGAAGCGTTCGGCATTGACCAGCGTCTGCTTGCGGACATAATCTTCGGGAATCAGCGAAAGATTCGCCTTGCTTACTTCTATATAATACCCGAACACCTGATTGTATTTCACCTTGAGCGACTTGATGCCGGTACGCTCCTGCTCGCGCCGCTGGATGTCGGAGAGCCAGTTCTTGCCCTCCGTCGCGGCGCTGCGCAGTTCATCCAGCACCGCCGAATACCCGTCCCGGATGATCCCCCCGTCGGTCAGCACCGGCGGCGGATCGTCCGCAATCGCCGCCGCAATCCGACTGGTGATTTCCGGAAAAACGCCGATCGCCGCATTCAATTCCGCCAGCAGCGGCGCGTCGAATCCGCCCAGCAGCGTCTTGACACCGGGCAGCGTTTCCAGTCCGGCGGCAAGCGCCTGCAGATCGCGGGCATTGGCACTGCCGATGTTGAGCCGCCCGACGATCCGTTCCAGGTCGCGGATGGCCCCGACGGTTTCGCGCAGTTCGGCCAGAGTCAGCGGATCGTCGTGCAATTGGCCCACAGCGTCCAGCCGGGCGACGATCCGTTCCCGGGAGTAGAGCGGCCGCAGAATCCAATCCCGCATCAGCCGCCCCCCCATCGGCGTCACCGTGCAGTCCAGCACTCCCAGCAGCGTTCCCGCCCTGCCCGTACCGTGCAGGGGCTCCACCAGTTCCAGATTGCGCTGGCTGGCGGAATCCAGCTCCAGAATGTCGCCGGGAGTGTAATATTCGAGTTTAATCACATGCGTGGCATCCTGGCGGAGATTTTCCGTCGCGTAAAACAACACCGCCCCCGCCGCCCGGATGCATTCCGGTTGTTCCCGGCAGCCGAATCCGTCCAGCGTCGCCACGCCGAAATGACGCTTCAACAACTCCTCGGCGGCGTCCGCGGCAAAAACCTGATTTTCCAGAGTCGTCCACAAAAGCGGATTGCGCGGCACGGGGCGGTTGCCGTCTTTTTCCCAGGCCGCGGCCTGCGCTTCGGAAATCAGGCACTCCCGGGCATCGATCCGGGAAAATTCGGACAACAGTTTCTCCTCGCTGTCGAAACTGCTCACCTTGAATTCCCCGGTGCTGATATCCAGCGAAGCCAGCGCCCGGGTCCGTCCGTCTTTCGATATGACCAATGCCGAGAGAAAGTTGTGCGCTTCCGGCCGCAGCGCGGAACTGTCCATTACCGTCCCCGGCGTGATGATCCGCGTGATCTCCCGCTTGACGATTCCGGTGGCGAACCGGGGATCCTCCATCTGCTCGGCAATGGCGACCTTCACATTCGCCGCCAGCAGCCGCGGCAGCTGCACCGGCAGCGCGTGATAGGGAAATCCGCACATGGGATACCCGTTCCGCTTGGTCAGCGTCAGCTCCATGATCGCACTGGCCTTGACCGCGTCCTCGAAGAACATTTCGTAAAAGTCCCCCAGCCGGAACAACAGAATCGCATCCGGCGGAATCCGGGATTTCGCATCGCGGTACTGCCGCATCATCGGGGTCAGCTGATCATCCATCACCCCCTCCTTCCGTTCATGCTCCGCGATATTCGGACGTGCCGCGAATCGCCAGCACCTCCCAGAAAATCAGCACGTGAAAATCCCGCTCCGGATAAAAGGCGCGAATCAGGGACTTTTCCGGAAAATTCTTGCCGCGCAACTGATCGACGTAGCTTTTCCGGCATTCCAGCGACAATTCCGCCTCCCGTACCGTCGGGGCCGCCACGACCGTCGCAGGTGCCGCCGTCAATCCGGAGGCGGCGAATTTATCGGTACCGTCGGCGCCGCTGTGGCGACCGCACCAGAGCACCGCTTCGCGGTACGATTCCGGCAACGCGGTCAACGTGAATGTGTCGTATTCTTCCAGAAATTTCAACGTATGGCGCTGCGGCCGCACCGGCACCACCACCGTCGGCTTCGCCCACAATACGCCGAAAAAGCCCCATCCCACCGTCATCACATTATAACGACCCGCCTCATAATCGCCGGCCGTCAACAGAAAATTCCGCTCCGTCCACCGGGCAAATGCCGGCATAACGAATTTTGCCGGACCAATCGGCTCCAACCGCACGTCTTCACTCATGATCTCCAACCTCCGTATGTTCCCGGCTTCCGGGTGATTTCCTCCGGCACATGCGCACCGCGATCGAACGCGCATACCGCGGCGCCGCGGGTTTGTCCACCGTGACGGTCACGGCATCCACTCCTGCGAACGTCAGAACCGCGTCGCAAACC
>CASFXO010000058.1 GCA_949298665.1 uncultured Lentisphaeria bacterium | reverse complement strand
ATACCGCTCCGTAAATACCGGTTTCCCTCCTCCGCCTCCGGACGGCGATCAACCGAACTCCGGTCCGGCAATGGCAAAACATCCGGAGAGATCCTCACCCCGGCCGCCGGCGTTATTCAACGCCATGCGGAAAAACGGCCGCTGCACCACGAAACCACGCCCTTCCAGCGCCGCAATGAACTGCCGTTGCGCCTCCGGCACGTCGATCATCGGGAATTCGTAAGCGCAATGGTACAGCGCCGCGTGCAGCAGACGCACCGCACTGTCCAGATCCGGCGCATACAGCGGCCCCAGCTGGCGGAACAACCGCCCCGGACGCGACAGCAGAAAGGCCGATGCCCCCGGCAACCGGAACGCCGCCTTGCCGCTGCGCCGCAACAGCCATTTCATCAACGCCGCCCGTTCCGTTCCGAAGGCCGCCGCATCCACCCGGGTCAGTTCCGGGAGATCATCGGCCGTCATGAGCACCACCCCTTCGGGACGGCGGCCGACACCGCCGCCGCGCCCGGTCAGGCGCACCAGTCGGTTTTCCTCCGCAAACCCGAGCGCCCGATAAAACGGCACTCCTTCCGGCGTGGCATCCAGCTTGAACGGCAACCCTTCACGGCGCGCCAGCAGCTCCCGCAGCAACCGGTCCCCGATGTCGCCCCCACGCACGCCGGGTTCCACAATCACCATATTGATCCATGCAACGCCGTTCGGGTACGGCAGCGCCGCCGCAGTCCCGATCACCCGGTCCTGCAGAATCACCCCGAGAGTAGTCGCCGGTGCCTGTTCCAGCATGAACAGCCATTCATCGTCCAGCTGATTCCAGTTGAGCAATGCAATCAGTTTGCGCAGTTTCGGCAGGTCGGCGGCGACAAGTTCCCGGAGAATCGGAGCCGTCCCACCGGATTCCGGTGAACCGGAAGCCGCGGCATTCTCCGACGATGGCGGAACCTGTTCCATGTGCTTTCCCTCAAAAAAAACATTCCCGCTGCCTTTCTCCTTTTCCGGAACGGGAATCGGCAGCGTCTTCCCGTCCCCGCATCTTTCCGCAATATAACGCCGGTTTTCCTAAAAATCACCCCTCATTCTGCAAATATTTTCAGAAAAAAACGCCGCGCATGAAAATCGGTTCTTTTTTATGAAAAACAGATGTATATTACTGAAAAATCAATGAAACAGGCGAGGCGGGCGTGAATCGCCCTCCTCCCGGGGAACCATCGGAATCATGCCCAAAAGACCGACCCGGATTTATACCGAAATGCTCGATTATCTGGAGGCGATGATCGCCAACGGCGCCTTTCCCCCCGGTACCAAACTGCCGTCCCAGCGCCAGCTCGCCGGGCAGTTTTCCATTCCGCAGAGCACCGTCGGACGCAAGCTCAAGGAACTGCAGCAGCGCGGCCTGATCGACCTGAGACGCGGTTCCGGCGCCTATGTCCGGGACCGCCGCCGCCGCCGCAGTCGGGCGGGAAAAAAGATCGTCATCATCATCGACGCGGTCAACATCCAGACCTCCTACTGCGGCCATGTTCTGATCGGACTGCAGGAACGGGCGGAGGAATTGCAATGTAAACTCACACTGCATTTCACCTCCTACCGCAGCTTCACGCCGGAAATGCTCTCCAAATACGGCGCGGGATACGACGGCATCGTTCTGCTCGGCTGTTACGACACCGCGCTGGAAAAAATTCCGGATACCCGCCCCTGCGTCGGAGTGAACATGCACCGGACTTACGGTTTCGCCTCGACCGTCGACCTGGACCCGGTACGCGCCGCGGAGCTGGCGGCGGAATTCTTCGCCGCCCGCGGGTGCGATACGGTACATCTCTTCGGGTATGACGTCGGGCAGGCCGAACCGAAATCCGCGTTCGATTTCCGGGGACGGCTCTTCGCCGAATACTGGCGCAGCCGCGGCCGGTTGATTGAACACCAGACACCGCTCCCGGACAATCTGGACGGCGACGGCCGCAGTGATCCGGACCATTTCACGGATTCCGGGGCCGGTTATCTCTTCGTCAGCGGCACCCGCGCCAACGGAGCGGCACAGGAATATTTTGAACGGACCGGGCGGACGTTGAGCGATGATTTCCACGTTCTCAGCATCGACGGCAAATCCCTGTTGCGTCCGGATTACCATCCGGTCAACACCATCGCCACCGATTATCCGGCCATGGGCCGGACCACGCTGGAAGAGTGCCTGCGCCGCATCGCTACGCCCGGCGAAGGGCCTCACCGGATTTATCAGAACGTTTATCTCAGCCTGAAAAAATAACTCCGGAAATGCCGGAAGTATGCCCATGCCGTGCAGAAAACGCCTCAGGAAGAATTCCGATCAAATAAGGATAAGTTACCAATGCTGAACATCTTTCACATCGACATGAATTTCGCGGTGCTCCGCACCGATTACCTGGAAAAGTTGCTTGAGCGCCTCGCCGAAATGGGTTACAACGCCATCCTGTGGGAACTGGAAAACAAAGTCCGGTTCGAACGTCTGGGCCGGGCGGCCGATCCGGAAGCCATGACCAAACCGGAATTCCGCCGCCTGCTGGACTACGCCCGGAAACTCCGGCTGGAGCCGATCCCGCTGCTTCAGACCATCGGCCACGGGGAATATGTGCTGCTGCATCCGGAATTTCAGCAGCTCCGTGAAAATCCGCTCCGGCACGACTGCTACTGCACCACCCGTCCGGCGGTACGGACGCATCTCAAGGAATTGATCGCGGAATATCTGGAACTCTTCGGAGAGCTGCGTTTTTTCCATCTCGGCGGCGATGAGGCCTATGAGTTCGGCACCTGCGACGCCTGTCGCGCCTATATCGAACGGCATGGTCGCAATCGCCTTTACTCCGACTATCTGCTTGACCTCTCCACCGCCATTCGGGCGCGCGGCATCCGACCGGGGGTATGGGCCGACATGGTGCTGGCCCATCCGGATGAAATCGATTCCGTCGACCGTTCCCTGATGCTGTG
>CASFXO010000057.1 GCA_949298665.1 uncultured Lentisphaeria bacterium | reverse complement strand
ATGGCCGTGCCCGGAGAAGGCGGATTGCCGGTGAACACCAGTTTCATCGGCGCGACGGTCAGTTTGGAAGTACGTCCGACCTTCCATTCGCCGCGCGGATCCTTTTCCGGCAGATAATACCAGCCGGATTCAATGTAAGCCTCCCGGCCGTAAACATCCCGGTCGTTCACCATGACCCGGAATCCCTGATGATGTCCCCGCCAGGGCAGCACATATTCCCGCGCTCCGGTCGCCGTCAGCACGGTACGGCTCCTGCCGGTCAGCTGCGTCGCAATCCAGCGATGGATCGCCGGCGACACATCCACGGCCGTGCAGTTCGAATACCGGGCGGCGACGTCCTCCAATGCTTCGCCATAGCCCCAGACTTCGCGCATGAAATAGTTGGGCGTGTACGTCTGGAGCAGCACAATCCGCATGGCGGGATTGGCCCGGCGGAGCGTTTCGATCATGGCGGCAATCCGTTCGCGATACGTCCGGAGCGTCCGAATCGTGAACTCCGCGCCGCAAAGGTCGGCCAAAGTCTCCACCCCGACGATGGTTTCCGGCCGGAGCGGTTCCCGCCAGAAGACGGTGCCGGTTTCACGGTCGAAACCGCTCACCCGGCGGACGACCGTGGAAAGATTGTCCCCATGATAATCACCGATCCGGAGATAATGCCCGGCGGCAACCTCCGCGCCGACCAGATGCCGTGAAGTCAGTGACGTCGGCGTCAACGCGTCCACCAGTCCGGAATTGAGCACCGCGGTGAATCGCCCGTCCGGCTGGGACTTCACCGCGGCCAGCGTCATGGAACGCAGCTCCCGCACCTCCGCTTCCGTCAGATCCCGCCGTTCCCGATGCACCAGGCGCTCACGCTCCGCCCAGTCGTCGTTGCCGCCGAGAACGATCAGGGCGATGTCCGGCACGGCGATTTTCAGCACATCCGCCACTGCGCGCCCCTGCCGGTCGGTGAGAAAGCGCCCGGCGGTGAAACCGCCGATGCCCGCATTGATCAGGTCATGGGCGCGGTCGGATACGAAATCCATCAGAAAATACGGATTGCGGCCCCCGGTCAGTTCCAGGCGGAACTTCCTTCCGGCGACGTTCGGAAAGCGGTAAACCCTCCGCGCCAGCGGGTTGCTGAAACGGAAATCCAGACCGGTACTGAACTGCGTCGGATTGGTCGCGTCGAACGGCACGTCGCCGAGTCCGTAGGGACTTTCGAGAAGATTTTCATCCGCCGTTCCGCCGACGGTACACGCGACGTAACCGACGGTTTCCCCGTACTGGTACGACACCTCGACCTCCCCGACGGGCGGTTGAAAAAAATACAGGAAATGCTCCACCTTCTCCTCCGGACGGGCCCGCACCACCACACCGTCGAATCCGGGAAAACGCGCCGCCACCGGTCCGCTCACGTAATTGAGATCGTAGGCTTTGAAGCGAAGCTCCCGGCCGTTCATCAACACCCGGTGTCCATAGGTGAAGGCGCGCCCGAGCGCGAACAGCCGGGTCCGCCCGTCTCCGACAAACCGTTTCCGCTCCTGCCCCAGGGTGGGATTGCGGTTTTCAAACACGTCGATCACCCGACCGTCGGCAGACACCGTGATTTCGCCGTAATCCGTCGTCCGGGCCAGAGCGTGCCAGATCACCAGTTCATCGCTTTCAAGCTCAAATTCCACGAAAGCGCCCACCCCGGAAATACGGGTTGCGTCCCCGCGGAAGAATTTACGGTTCTTCACGACCTCCGACTTGCCGGAAAAACGCATCGCCTCCGGCTGCACCATCCGGCTCCAGCGGTCGCGCAAATGCTCGTCCAGCGTACCGACCAACGACCCTTCACCGAGCAACCCCTTCCCCCAGACGGTGGAGGACCCGATCACGGCAATGCAGGTATCCTGAGGCGAGCTCCCGGGCGGAGGCATTCCCGTCTCCGTTGCCGTTACCGTTGCCGTCAACATTCCCGCCGCCACTGACCGCCATAACCGTTTCACCGGCGTACCTCCTCAGTCATCCAGATCCATATAATACCGCCAGACGACCGTGCCGCCGATCGCCGCGTTGGCCGAGCGGTACGGCACCGCTTCGACATGCCCGTCGAGAAAGAGCATGTTCATGCGGGCGGTCCCGCCGTGACGCGTCCATGCCAGATGATAATACATCTTGTCCCAGAACGTTGCGGAAAAAAGATTGGTCCCGTAATAATAGGACTCGTACAGCGAGACTTTCTGCGAAGGTTTGCGGACGGAACCGGTTTTCCGGTAACGCAGTCCCGGCGTCGCCGTTCTGCCCCAGTAACCGTGAACGCCGGATTTGCCGTATCCGCCCCGCGCGGCGTTGTTCGTATCATAGGGATCCACCGTCCCCCAGCCGCCGGGCATGGGCAGCCCGACTTCGGCGGCCGAAGCCGGACAGAGTGGTGTGGCGGCGACCTTGACGCCGTTGATGGTCCGGGCACACAGCGACGGCAGGTAAAGGTTCAGTTGTGAAAACCACCTCGCATTGTCCGGATTGACCGTCAGTCCCAGCAGAAATCCGTCGGAATCGGAGGAATAGAAGACTTCGCCCTGTCCCAGTTGTTTTTCGATGTTGACACAGCTGACGGTCCGGGCTCTGGCGCGGGCCTGATTCAATGCCGGCAGCAGTATGGCCGCCAGAATCGCGATGATCGCGATCACCACCAGAAGTTCGATCAAGGTGAATGGGAGCTTTCTCATCCGGTCCTCCTGACAAGGTTTGTTGCTCTTGACTCTTGCAGCCAACCTGCATCACTGTTAATTATAATGAAAACCCGGGTGATTGAAAATTACATTTTCCTCATGAAAAATAGCATTATCGCGCATTCCCGTTGCAAAAAAACGCCAATGACTCTATACTACGGCATGAAGAAAAACACCTCCGGAAATCTGACCGACATGCTCGCGGCGTGCGGCTTCGAATGGGGTCGGAGCAAGCTGCAGAACTGCTATTTCTCCGGCGGCATGGATTCGACCTGTCCGCTCCTTCCCCGCAACGTCCTCGCCTGGGCGGTGGCGGAAAATCTGGTGCAGCATCCGCCGATGGTACACCAGCGCCTGGTGCTGACGGTGCCGGCAGACACCGTCTGCGAGCTCAAACTCGACGGCATCCTCTTCCGGCTTCACCCCGGAGAAATGCTGCTGATGCATCCCTATCAGGTGCACGCCTACGGCGACCGCTTCTGCCGCCTGATCTGGATCTCCTTTCTGCTGAGCGAGTCCGAGGTCAGACTGCTGCTTCCCCTGAAAAACCGGAAGTTACCCTGCGAAACCGAAGACCGGAACGATATCCGGGACATTCTGGCGGCGTTTCAACGCCTGAACGGCGTCAGCCCCTCCGCCGGAATCGCCGCCCTGGTCCGGTTGCTGGACCGCCGTCTCCACGCCGAAAAAGAGTTGCCGACGCCCGCGGCAGGCAGCACCCTGGCCCGGATCTGTTCCTACTGGCACGAACACCGGGAGCATCCGGTAACCCTCAAGGAAACGGCGGCGGCGTTCGGCCTGGCGGAATCGACGCTGCGGCGCATGTTTCACCGGCAGTTCGGCCCGATGACCCCCCGGGAATTCCTGTGCCGCATCCGACTGTGCAAAGCCCAGGAACTGCTGGGCGACACCGAACAAACCGTCGCCGCCGTCGCCCGGGAATGCGGCTTCCCCAATCCGTTCTCCTTCAGCCGGGCCTTCAAGCGCAAATTCGGCGTTTCTCCGCTCGTCTGGCGAAAAAAACATATCCGCCGCTGACGGCTCTCCCCCCCCGGCAGCCCCCATCCCGGCAGCCCCGGGCGCGGCAGCGGCAAGGCGAGACCGCCGCCGTCCGCCCGGCTCCTCCTCTCTCTCCGGATTCTCCCGGCGGCGGCGCTTTCGACCGCTACTTGCCGAAGACCGTGCGCACCTCGGCCAGCCGTTCGCGGATGGGCAGTTTCTGCGGACATTTCCGTTCACAGGCACCACAGCCGGTGCAGGCGGAAGCGGTTTTCCCGGGATGGAAGTTATCGCCAATCTGGTTGTAATAATTCGTCGCCGCCTGTTGAAATCCATATACCTTCCGGTAAATCAAAGCCGTCAGGCAATCCGGAATCCGCACCCCCGCCGGACAGGGCTGACAGTAGCCACAGCCGGTACAGTAGACTTTCTTCAATTCGGCGCAGCGGGCCAGCTGTTCGTCAATCGCCCGGAGTTCCTCCTGGGACAGCGGCGCGGAGTCGGACGCGATGGCCGTATTGTCATCGACCATCTGCTCCGTCCCCATCCCGGACAATGCACAGGAAATATGCGGATTGGCCAGCACGAAGCGGAGCGCCAGTTCCGGGGTGGTCCGCCCGTTCGCGACCTTTTCGAACACCCCTTCGTGAAACGCCAGCCGGCCGCCGCCCACCGGCCCCATGGCCACCACGCCGAGACCGCGCGACGCCGCGTAATCGATCCCCTCGACCAGCGTCTGGTCCAGCATGTTGTACTGGCAGAGCACCGACGTGAACGCTTCCGTGTCGATGATTTCCTTCATCACCGCGGGCGTGTCGTGAAAGGAGAAGCACAGATGCCGGATCACCTTCTG
>CASFXO010000056.1 GCA_949298665.1 uncultured Lentisphaeria bacterium | reverse complement strand
CTATCTGTTTCACGTTGATCCGGTGCGGGGGGTGCGGCACTTCGCCACGGGAATTGAATGCGGGCTGGAGATTCTCCGTCAATTCCGGCCGCGGTTGTCCTCGCTGGCGGTGCCGACGTTCGCCATCGATCTGCCGGAGGGCGGCGGTAAGGTCGCACTGCAGCCGGATTACCGGCGCGGGAACTGTTTTTCCGACATTCACGAACGCAAATGGATTGCCTATCCCGGGGCTCCCGGGGAAAACGGGAAGGAACTGTAATGAAGATTTCGCGAACGTTCGTTGTGGTCACGGCTCTGGCGGTACTGGGGTGCAGCAGCGGCTGTCAGAGCATCCGCGAGATGCTCAATCCTCCGGAAAGCGCCGGAGCGGAAAAAAAACAGTCGGACGTCTTTTCGTTGAGTCCGAAAAGCAGCCGGCCGCCGTCGATGCTGGCCGGAGAACTTTCCGCGGAGGAACAGGCGGCCCTGCGGGCGCAGGAGCGTGAGGGCGAAGTCGCGGCGCCTTCCTACGGTCCCGGAGTGTACGACAAGGACAGCCGGGCCCGGAAGGACTGGGTGTTCGGACGCTGAAGTCCGCGCCGGTTTTGCCGAAAGCGGAGCGGCCGGTCCGGAACAATGCGCGGAAGCATGGAAGGAGTACGGGGAATGCCTCCGGTTTTTTCGCTGCTGGTGAAGCCGGTTGCCTGTGATTGCAATCTGCGTTGCCGTTATTGTTTCTATCTGCCGACGGAGGCGTATTTCGGCCGCGGCGTCCACCGCATGAATGACTCGGTGCTGGAACGGATGATCGCCGGTTATCTGCGTACGCCCCAGCCGCATTGGACCATCGGCTGGCAGGGAGGGGAGCCGACGCTGGCGGGAGTGGACTTTTTTCGTCGCGCCGTCGGGCTGATGCGGCGGTACGCGCCCCCGGGCGCGGCGGTCGCCCATGCGTTGCAGACCAACGGCACGCTGCTGGACGACGAATGGGGGACGTTTCTGGCGGAACACCGGTTTCTGGTGGGGCTGAGCATCGACGGTCCGCCGGAACTGCATGACGCCAACCGCGTGACCGTGGCCGGTGCCGGGAGCCACGAGATGGTGTTGCGGGGACTGAATGTGCTGCGGCGGCATCGGGTGGAATTCAATGTATTGACGCTGGTGAATGCGCTCAATGTCCGGCGGCCGCTGGAGGTGTACCGGTATCTGCGCGATGAATTGCAGGTGCCGTTTCATCAATATATCGAATGTGTGGAGTACGCGCCGGACGGGACGCTGCGACCGTTTGCCGTCGGCGGACGGGAGTGGGGAGAATTCCTTTGCGCGATCTTTGACGAATGGTATGCGCATGATGTGCGGAAGGTGTCGGTGCGGCTGTTCGATTCGATTCTGCATCGAATTCTTTACGGCGTGCCGAACACCTGCGCAATGGGGCGGCGCTGCGGCACGTATCTGGTGATCGAACATGACGGAGGGGTGTATCCCTGCGACTTTTTCGTTCGGCCGGAATGGCGGCTGGGACGGGTCGGAGAGCGGGAGATGGCACGTTTTTTCGAACAGCCCGCGTTGCGGGCGCTGGCGCGGCGCAAGGAAAAGACGGCGGCGGAATGCCGTAGCTGCCGCTGGTTCCGCTTCTGCGCCGGAGATTGCGTGAAAAATCGGAATGAGGAGAACCGCAGCACGCTTTGCTCCGGCTGGAAAATGTTTTATGACCATGCCGCCGCCCGACTGGAAGCGTTGGCGGCGACCATGAGGTGACGCTCCCGCGGGCGGGCGGGCGATTCCGCACGGGACGGCTCCGCGAACGGCGGCGGGGACGGGAAAATGTGTATCTTCCGGCAGCTTGCCGCCGTTTTTCCGGAAACAGGGGAAAAAAGCGGATTACGACTTGTAATTTTTTTATAAGGCATTATTTTATAAAAATGTGCGGATTTTCCGAAAGGCGGAAGATCGAAAAAAAAGAACAATCGTAACAAACCAAACAACCCAAAAGAAACAACATGGCAGAAGAAACCAAACTCGTAGACGGCGGCAGTTTCGTCGACCTGACCAACATGCCCTCCATGGACGAACTGCTCCAGTCCGCCGGTACCGGCAGCGAATTCACCAAAGGCAAGATCCGTGAAGGCGTGATCGTCGCCAAGCGTCCGGACGGCGCGCTGGTGGACATCGGCTACAAGGCCGAGGGATTCGTTCCCGCTTCGGAATTCCTCAAGTACGACGAAGCGAAGGTCGGCGATAAAATCGACGTTCTGCTCGAAGAAGTCGAGAACGAACACAACATGCCGAGCATC
>CASFXO010000055.1 GCA_949298665.1 uncultured Lentisphaeria bacterium | reverse complement strand
GGGAAAAATCCGCGAATCCGTCACTTTCCGGGTTGAAAAAGTGCGGACAATGTGGCACATTAATAAGACTTGTAAAAAAGTTTTTCTCAACCTCAATCACAGGAGATCCGCGATGAACTTCTCACACGAAGTCGAGCAGATGGTCTGCGTCGCCAAGGGCCCGAAACACGGCCCCGCGCCGATTCCCCAGGAAGGCGCCTGGACCCGCGCCAAGGAGATCAAAGACATTTCCGGTCTGACCCACGGGGTCGGCTGGTGCGCGCCGCAGCAGGGCGCCTGCAAATTGACGCTGAACGTCAAGAACGGTATCATTCAGGAAGCGCTGGTCGAGACGATCGGCTGCTCCGGTATGACCCATTCCGCGGCGATGGCGGCGGAAATCCTGCCGGGGAAGACGATTCTCGAAGCGCTGAACACCGACCTGGTGTGCGACGCGATCAATACCGCCATGCGCGAACTCTTTCTGCAGATCGTGTACGGTCGCACCCAGACGGTCTTCTCCGAAGGCGGGCTGCCGATCGGCGCCGGTCTGGAAGACCTCGGCAAAGGCCTGCGCAGCATCACCGGCACGATGTACGGCACCAGCGCCAAGGGCGTCCGCTATCTGGAAATGGCCGAGGGGTACGTGACGGAAATCGCGCTTGACGATGAAGATCACGTGATCGGATACAAGTTCCTCAAACTCGGTCCGATGCTGGACGCTCTGGCCAAGGGCATGGACGCCAATGAGGCGGTGAAGAAGTTCACCGGCACCTATGGCCGTTTCGCCGACGCCGTCCGTACCATCAATCCGCGTCAGCAGTAAGCAAGAGGAGAAGGAGTCCATCATGGCACTTTTTGAAAGTTACGAACGCCGGATCGCGCAGGTCAACGCGTTCCTGAAGGCCAACGGCATCGCTTCGCTGGAAGAGGCGGAAGCCATCACCAAAGGAAAAGGCCTGGACATCTATGCCCGGGTCAAGGATATTCAGCCGATCTGTTTTGAAAACGCCTGCTGGGCGTATCTGGTCGGGGCCGCCGTGGCGATCAAGCGCGGCCAGACCGTGGCCAGCGAAATCGCCAGGACGCTCGGGGAAGGGCTGCAGTCCTTCTGCATTCCCGGTTCGGTGGCGGACGACCGCAAGGTCGGCCTCGGCCACGGGAATCTGGCGTCGATGCTGCTGCGCGACGAAACGCGCTGCTTCGCTTTCTGCGCCGGGCATGAATCCTTCGCCGCCGCCGAAGGCGCGATCGGGCTGGCCCGCAGCGCCAACAAGGCGCGCAAGGAACCGCTGCGGGTGATTCTGAACGGGCTGGGCAAGGATGCCGCGCAGATCATTTCCCGGATCAACGGGTTTACCGGCGTGGAAACCGAATTCGACTATGCCACCGGTCAGGTGAAGATCGTCTCCGAACGGGCCTATTCCAGGGGCGAACGCGCCGCGGTCCGCTGCTACGGCGCCGACGACGTCCGCGAAGGCGTGGCGATCATGTGGCTCGAAGGCGTCGATATCGCCATTACCGGCAACTCGACCAACCCGACCCGCTTCCAGCATCCGGTGATGGCCACTTACAAAAAGGAACGCATCGAAAAAGGCATGCCGTTCTTTTCCGTGGCTTCCGGCGGCGGCACCGGCCGTACGCTGCACCCGGACAACATGGCCGCCGGTCCCGCCAGCTATGGTATGACGGACACCATGGGCCGCATGCATTCCGATGCGCAGTTCGCCGGTTCCTCCTCGGTTCCGGCGCACGTCGAGATGATGGGATTGATCGGGATGGGCAACAACCCGATGGTCGGCGCATCCGTGGACGTGGCGGTTGCCGTCGCTCAGGCGATGAAATAATTTTTCGCCGGTAACGCCAAAATCTCCGCGCTGTTCTCCGGAGCGGCGCGGAGTTTTTTTATCGGGCGATCGGACCGGTTTTTTGATGGTTTTGCCGGTTCCATGCTTGAAAGCGGCGGGGCGAAACGCTATATTATCCGATATTTATGTTTATTTCGTTGAATTTCGGAATCATATAGCAGTCAAATGCAAGGAGAGTTTTTGAAAATGAGTTTGTTCACCGTGATTGCCGATGCCGCCGCCGCACC
>CASFXO010000054.1 GCA_949298665.1 uncultured Lentisphaeria bacterium | reverse complement strand
CTGTTTACAATACACCGCGCAGGGGGAAAAGCAAATTCATTCTTTCAGATCGGTGCGTTTTTCAGGAGTTTCGACGATTCCGTTCCATGGCCGTTCCATGAGTTGCCGGAAATCTGGCGTTGTCCGGGAGCGTGGCAACTTGAATTTTCAGGAAAAAAGCTCTATAATGCCTCCGCGTTCGATCAGGAAAAAGCAAAGGAGGCAGTGTTTGAAACGCAAAATCATGGAAATCGATGAGACGAAATGCGACGGCTGCGGCCGCTGCATTCCCAATTGTCCGGAAGGAGCTCTGCAACTGATCGACGGCAAGGCACGACTGGTCAGCGATCTCTTCTGCGACGGCCTCGGCGCCTGCGCCGGGGAATGCCCCCGCGGCGCCCTGCGGGTGGTCGAACGCGAGGCGGAGCCCTACGACGAAAACAAAGTCATGGCCAATATCGTCCGGCAGGGCCCCAATACCATCAAGGCGCACCTGCGACACCTGGAGGCGCACGGGGAACAGCGGCTGCTGCAACAGGCGCTCTCGTATCTGCGGGAACATCGCCTGCCGGTCCCGGACCGGCATGAGGCGGCGCCCGCCGGAGGCGGATGTCCCGGCTTCCGGAAGCATATCCCGGCGGCCGCTCCGGGACCGGTTGCCGGAGCCGCCTCCGCGCTGCGGCAGTGGCCGATCCAGTTGAAGCTGCTGAACCCGGCCGCGTCCTGGTTCGACGGGGCGGATCTCCTGGTGTCGGCGGATTGCGTGGCGCACGCCTGCGGCGGGTTCCACCGCGATCTGCTGGCCGGGCGGATGCTGGTGATGTTCTGCCCGAAACTCGATGGCGATCCGGACGGTTATGTGGAGAAACTGGCGGCGATCTTCCGGCGGCACGACATCCGGTCGATCACCATTGCCCGTATGGAGGTGCCCTGCTGCGGCGGCACCACCCTGCTGGTGAAGTGCGCGCTGGAACAGTCCGGAAAACACCTTGAACCGCGGGAGGTGATCGTCGGCATCGACGGCGAAATCCTCTCCGATCAGACACCGAAGGGAGAAGAAAAATGAGCATGTTCTGTTTTCAATGTCAGGAAACCGCCCGCAATACCGGCTGCACCCTCCGCGGCGTCTGCGGCAAAACGCCGGCAACCGCACAAAGAATGGATAAGCTGATTCAGCAGCTGAAAATCATGACGCTGACCTGTCCGCCGGACCGGGAACGCGGGTTGTTTCTGGTGCAGTCCCTGTTCATGACGATCACCAATGCGAATTTCGACGAAGCGGCTGTCGCGGCGCAGCTGGAACGGGCGCGCCGCCTGACCGGAACCACCGACGCGACCGCGCCGCTCGGTGTACTGTCCTGCGAAAACGAGGACATCCGTTCGCTGCGGGAACTGCTGACCTATGGCCTCAAGGGGATTGCCGCCTATGCGGACCACGCCGCCATGCTCGGGAAGGAGGACGATGATATTTATGCGTTTCTCTTCAAGGCGCTGGCGGCGACGACGAAAGATCTTTCCGCCGAGGAGCTGACCGCGCTGGTGCTTGAGTGCGGCCACATGGCCGTGAAAACCATGGCCCTCCTGGATGCCGCCAACACGGAAACTTTCGGACAGCCCCGCATGACCGAGGTCCGAACCGGCGTCGGCAAACGTCCCGGCATTCTGGTGTCGGGACATGATCTGCGCGACCTGCGGGAGCTGCTGGAACAGACCCGGGATGCCGGAATCGACGTCTACACGCACAGCGAAATGCTCCCCGCCCATTCTTATCCGGAGCTGAAGAAATATCCCCATCTGTACGGCAATTACGGCAACGCCTGGCATCGTCAGAATGAGGAATTCGCCGCCTTCAACGGACCGATTCTGATGACGACGAACTGCATTACCCCGGTGCAGGAAAGTTACCGCAACCGGATTTTCACCACCGGCATGGCCGGTTATCCCGGGGTGCCGCACATTCCCGATCGCCGGGACGGTCATCCGAAGGATTTTTCCCGTCTCATCGCGCTGGCCCGGACCTGTCCGCCGCCCGCGCCGCTGGAGGACGGGGTGATCG
>CASFXO010000053.1 GCA_949298665.1 uncultured Lentisphaeria bacterium | reverse complement strand
CTTTCAGAATGACTACCGCGCCGGTCAGCGCCGCCAGCTGTACGGCCGCCGTCCGGCGGTCTGCCGGAAAGTCGGCACCGAAGGCGGCGAAGAGCCGGGCCGCTTCTCCGGGATGCGGAGTAAGCACGATGTCGGCACGGCAGCGTCGCGGCTGCTCCGCCAGCGTGTTGAGCGCGTCGGCATCCAGCACCAGCGGCAGCTGCGAATTCAGCAGCCGTTCGAGGAAGACCTGTCGTTCCGCGCCCCGGCTCCAGCCCGGTCCGGCGGCTACGGCGTCGGCTACCGCCAGAAGTTCGTCCAGTTCCGCCGCGGCGGCGATCCCGAAACCACCGTCCGTGGCGGTGGTCAGGCGGTGCCGGACCAGTGCCGCAGGCAAGGGGCCTTCCGGGAGAACGGGGGTGGCCAGCCGGACGAACCCGGCGCCGCCGCGCAGGGCCGCCCGTGCCGACAAAGTGGCCGCTCCCGGGTAGGCGGCGGAACCGGCGGCGAGGAGCAGGCGCCCACGGGTGTTTTTGTGGGAATCATACGGCAGGCGCGGCAGCAGCGTCCGGGCGTCGGCGGCGAAGAAGGCTTCTCCGTCTGCGGGAACGTTTGCGAGCAGTTCCCGGGGAATGCCGATTTCCCCCAGCCGGAGCGCGCCGCACAACCGGGGCCCGTCACCGTGGAACAAGCCGGTTTTGGGCAGTCCGAAAGTGATGGTGAGATCCGCGGTGATGGCGTCCCGTCCCGCCCGGCCGCTGTCGCCGTCGAGACCGGAAGGCAGATCCAGCGCAACCACGGGACAGCCGGAGGCGTTGACGGCGCGGATGTATCCGTCCAGCGGTTCGCGCGGGTCGCCGGTGAAGCCGGTGCCCAGCAGGGCGTCGATGATCAGTGTGTCCGGCGCAAATTCCGGCGGCGTCTCGGATTCCAGCACCGGAATGCGTTGCGGCAATCGGTTCGCGTGGGCGGCGGCGTCTCCCCGCAGTGAATGCAGCGGTGCGGCGGCATGGATCGTAACCGGAATTTCCGGCGGCAGCGCGGCGGCGACGACCAGGCCGTCGCCGGCATTGTTGCCCTTGCCGGTAACGATCGCGATGCGGTTCACACCGGGGTGTCGCCGGAACAGAGCGGCGATTTCCGCCGCGGCCGCCCGTCCCGCGGATTCCATCAGGCGGAAACCGGAGACGCCCGCGGCCATGGCCCGCGCCTCCAGGTCGCGCATGGCGCCAATGGAGATGATTTTCATGGAAATGTTTCCTTGACTTCCGCTCGTCAGTGCATGATCTGATCCAGTGTCAGTTCGGTGACCGGGCCGAATTGTTCCAGTGCCTTGCGGTCGATCCGGGAGGCGTCTCCGACCACCAGCAGGACGTTGGGGACGGTGCGCACTTCCCGTTCGTAAAACGCCTTCAGCTGTTCCATCGTGGCGGCGCCGATGTCGTGGTACGTCTTTTCCGTCGTATTGTCCGGCAATCCCTTGCGCTGCAGGTCTTCGGCCATATGCAGCAATGCCTGATCGTGCCAGCGCATGGCGGCCCGGCGTTTGAGCAGGGAGGTCCGGGCGTCGGCGAACGCCTTTTCGGAAACGGGGAAGCCCAGCGCTTCCACGGCCCGGAGCGCTTCGGCCAGTTTATCAGCCTGCGTGCTCAGGGCAATCAGGAAATAATGATGCTTGTCCGCCTGCTGCGGCGTGAGGAACGCACCCCCGCAACTGTAGGCCAGCGATTTGGCTTCCCGCAGCTGCTGGAAGACGACCGACGACATGCCGCTGCCGTAATATTCGTTGAAAATCTGGCGCAGCGCGATGGTGTCCGGATCGAACAGTCCCTTACGCTCCAGGAACAGCAGCTGCACCTGGCGGAAGTTGGGCAGGTTGACCAGCAGCACCCGGCGCTGTTCATGAGCCAGTTCCGGATAGGGACGCGGCGCGGGAGGCGGCGTTTCCACGGCGGGAAGCGGCAGGTCCTGCGTCAGCGCCGCATCCAGCGCCTCCCGGTTCCGGGGGCCGAAGTAGGCGATCCGGCAGGGGGCGCCCGGCACCCGGCGGAGCGCCGCGGTCAATTCCGCGGGAGAGAGTTTCTGCAGTTCCTGATTGGAGGGTTCATCCATCTGCGGCGAATGCGCTCCGAACTGGGCATGGTGGCTCAGCGCGGAAAGCACCTGTCCCGGCTGTTCCCGGGCGACTTTCCGGGAGAGCTGAATGGTGTCGATCAGTTTTTTCAGGGCCTCGGGGTTGTCCCGGGTTTGGGTGAGGAGGTCGCCGGCCAGTTTCAGGAGCGGCGCCATGTTCTTGTCCAGCCCGGAAATGGAGACCGTGGTCCGGTCCCGGTTGGCACGAATCGTGATCTTCCCGGACAAGCGGTAGCATTCCACCTGAAACTGTGCGGCGGAATAGGGGCCGGCACCCGCCAGATCGGCGTATTCCCCGGCCAGTCCGAGCAGCCGGTCGTGGTCGGTGCCGACGGCAAAGGTCAGCGTCAGCTCGAACAGGTCGTGGCGGCGGTTGTCGACGGCGGAAACCGGAATGGTCCGCCGGCCGAATTTCAGATCGTAGCGTCGCAGATCCCGGGCGAGATTCGGGAATTCCGGACGGAGTTCATCCACCGGCGTCGCCTTCAGTCTACGGGCGAAATCCGATTCGGCGTCGCGGTTGACCGGCAGCGGGGTGAGCGGCGGCTTTTCCAGTTTCTGTGCCGGTTCCGCCGGGCCGGAGTAACGGTAGAAGACAAAACGGTCTTTGCCGAGCCGGGCGCGGGCGAATGCGGCGATCTCCTGCGGCGTGATGCGGCCCAGCCGGTCGGTTTCGGCCAGGACTTCCCGCCAGTCCCGTCCCGCCATGGCCGCATCGAGCATCTGTTCCGCCCGGGAATGGTTGCTGGGAAGATTTTTCATCCGGTTCAGCCGCATGTGATCGACGATCGCTCCGGGGAGCCAGTCGGGGAAGTCGCCCGCCTTCAGTTTTTCGATTTCCGCATCCAGAAGTTCCCGGGCGGCCTCCGGTTTCATGCCGGAAGCCGGGATGACGCCGAGATAGAGCATGGCGCCGACGCCGGGCAGATCGTTCAAAACGCAGAAGGCATCCGCCACTTTCTGGGGAATTTTCAAGTTCTGGTCCAGCAGTCCGGCGGCGTTGTTGTCCAGTACCTGGGCGATCATGTTCAGCATGTCCAGTTCCCGGCGGGTGGGACGGTCGAAGCGCCAGATCAGAACCGCGAGTTCATAATCCGGCGCGGTCATGGTGTGGATGACTTCCCCCTTGACCGGATCGGGGAGGCGGTCCGGGCGTTCGGGTTTCGAGGCGGCAGGGAGTTTACCGAAGGTGTTTTCCAGTTCCGTCATGGTCCGGTCCGGCTGGAAATCGCCGGACAGGATGATGTACATGTTTTCGGTCGTATAATACCGGCGGTAATGATCCATGACCCGTCGCGGCGAGGGGTTTTTCAGGTGTTCGGGCAGGCCGATCAGCGGCCGGGCGGCGGGATGGCCGGCGTAAACGGTGGCCATGAGTTCCTGCCAGAAGCGGCTGTTGGGACGATCCTGATACATGTTGTACTCTTCGAAAACGGTTTCCAGCTCGGTGTGAAAGCCCCGGAACACCGGGTCGCGGAAACGTTCCGCCTCCAGCCGCATCCATTTCCAGAGCTGGTTGGACGGGATGGTGTTGACGTAAACCGTCCGGTCAAAGGAGGTGTAGGCGTTGGTGCCGCTGCCGCCCATGCTCTGGATCAGGCGGGCGAATTCATTGGGGGCCGCGTAGCGGGCGCTTTCACAGGAGAGACGGTCGATTTCGCGGTATAATGCCTCCCGTTTTTCGGGGTCGGCGGTTTTTTCATGCTCTTCATAAAGGGCGTCGATGCGGTCCAGAAGCGTTTTTTCCGCCTTGTAATCCGTAGTGCCCAGCCGGGATGTGCCTTTGAACAGCAAATGTTCCAGATAATGCGCCAGCCCGGTTTTGTCGTCGGGGTCGTCAATGCCGCCGGTGCGGAAGCCGATCCGGGCGACCACCTGCGGCAGCTCCGGATTGGGGGACAGGTAAACGGTGATGCCGTTGGCAAGGCGGCCGATGCGCACGCCCATCGGGTCGGATTCGGCGACCGGCGGCGGCGCCTGGATCCCGGCGGTGTCCCGGCAGCCGGGAAACAGCGGGAAAAAAAGAAGAGAAAGGAGCAGAATCGGAACTGTTTTTTTCAACATGGTCGAAAACCTTTCAATGGCTGGAACGGAATCCATTCTTTCCGCTACAGTACACGATGGTAAAAAGAAATGCAATTCCCGAAAGACTTCCGCCCGGATTTTTTCCGCGCTTCCGCCGGGAAAAAAAGCTTTGCCGGACTGGAAAAGTCGGCTTGCGGGTATTATGGTATATATTGAAACAAATGCCATGCAGAATTCATTCATGACAAGATGTCCGGGGAGGAGGTTTTTTGATTCATGCGGTTTCGAGTTGTTTTCTGGTTGATGCCGGTGCTGCTGCTGGCGGCGGTGTTTTGTCCGGTGTACCGGTGCTCCGGAGAAGAGATCCGCATCGTCGGCAAGGTCAAAATCAATCCCACCATCCGCTTTACCGGCATTTCCGGCAGTGAACCGCTGACGCAGGAGGTTCGTTCCTTTCTGCGCAGTTGCGGCTGGTTCGATGTGGTGGCGGACGCGCAGTCGGATTACGTGCTGAGCGGAACGGCCGGTGGCGGACGCATGCGCTTCGAGCTGAATATGGGCGGGGCGCCGGTGGGAGCCTGGAGCGTGCCGGCGGCGGACGCCCGTGCCGCGGCCAAGCTCGCCGTGGACACCATTCTGGAAAAACTTTTCAAGGTCAAGGGTCTCTGCCGCACCCGGATCGCCTTCTGCGCCGATACCGCCCGCGGAATCAAGAACATCTACGCCTGCGACATCGACGGCGGCGACGTCGAGCAGATCACCAATTTCAACACGCTTTGTGTCGAACCCTGCTGGTTTCCGGGCGGTGACTCCATCGGCTACACCAAATACGGGAAAGCCGTGACCGACGTGGTGCAGACCCGGATTTCGCCCCGGATGAGCCGGCGCCTGACTTCGTTTCCGGGGTTGAATGTTGGGGTGTCCATCAGTCCGGACAGCCGGAACATGGCCTTGATCCTCAGCCCGGACCACCTGGTGGATCTGTACGTGAGACCGGTTGCGGGGGGGCAGTTGCGGCGTTTGACCCGCGGGCGGGCGGTGGAAGCCTCGCCCTGCTGGAGTCCGGACGGGACGAAAATCTGTTACGTCAGCGACGAAAGCGGTCGGCCGCGCATTTATTCGATCGGCATCGACGGCTCCGGCCGCAAACGTCTGCCCAGTGTCGGCAGCGAGGCCGTGACGCCCGACTGGTCGGGCGACGATCAGATCGTGTACGCCACCCGGGTCAACGGTGTTTATACGCTGGCCGTGCTGGACCTGAAAACCGGCGAGAACATCCGCGCCACCAATGTACCGGGCACCTGGGAGTCTCCGGTATGGGCGCCGGACAATCGTCAGGTGGTGTGCAAGCGTTCGGACGGGAAGCGGGCTTCGCTGTTCGTCGTGGACACCTGGACCGGGAAGGTGCGGCAGTTGCTGGCCACGGGCAATGCCCTGTCCATGCCCGCCTGGTCGAAAGGAGCAAAGTGACCTTACCGGATTCCGCGGAATGTGTTTACGAACGGAACCTCGGGGAGCTGGACGCGCTGCTGAGGTTCGGCATCAAGCTCGGACTGGGACAGACCTCCGAGCTTTTCGGTCTTTGCGGCGCGCCGCTGTCGCTGCGTTATCTTCACATTGCCGGGACCAACGGCAAAGGGTCGGTGGGCGCGATGCTGGAGGCGGCGTTGCGCGGGTGCGGTTACCGGACGGGGTTTTATTCCTCCCCGCATCTGGTGGATCTGCGGGAACGGTTCCGGGTGAACGGCCGGGCGTTGTCGATGACGGAATTCAATGCCGCGTTCGCTGTGGTGCGGACCGCGGTGGAACCGATGCGGCAACAGGGGCGGTGCCCGACGTATTTTGAATTTCTGACGGCGCTGGCGGCGGTGGCGTTTCAGCGCGCGGGAGTGGATTTCACCGTCTGGGAGACCGGGATGGGGGGCCGGTTCGACGCCACCAGCGTGGTGGAGCCGGAGGCGGCGATCATTACCGGAATCGCGCTGGATCACCAGCAGTATCTCGGGGACACCATCGAAGAAATCGCGTTCGAAAAGGCCGGTATCATCCGCTCCGGCAGGCCGGTATTCACCGGACCGATGCCGGAAGCCGCGGCCGGGGTTGTGGCCGCACAGGCGGCGGCGCTGGGGGCGCCGTTGTTTCCTCCGGATGCGGAGGTTCCGGAGACGGCGGAATATGGACGGGACGAACGGGGAATCTTTCAACGTTTCCGGCATCGTGGGAGGGAAATCCGCCTGCCTCTGATCGGGGCGATGCAGCGGCGGAATTTTCAGGTGGTTTATCCGGTGCTGCGGGAGCTGGCGGCGCGTTACGGATTTTCGCTGGACCGGGCGCTGGATGCTCTGGCGCGGGTGCGCTGGCCGGGACGCTGTCAGGAGCTCGGGGGATGGCTGCTGGTGGACGGCGGCCACAATCCGGACGGAGCGGCGGCACTCGCGGAGGCTCTGCGGGAAGGGTATCCCGGAGAGCGATTCACCTTTATTTTCGCCGGTTTCAAGGATAAGGACGTGAAAGGTAATTTGCGGTTGCTCGCCCCGCTGGCGGCGGAGTTTCTGTTCACACCGCTCCGGGATGAGCGGCCGAGTTATTGCGGGGCAGAACTGGCGAACCTGCTGCCGGAAGCGTTGCGCCCGGCATGGCGCGCGGTTCCGGACGCGGCCACGGCGGTGCGGCTGGCGCGCGGGACCGGGCGGCGGACGGTGGCGGCCGGGTCCCTGTATCTGGTCGGAGAAATTCTGGAAGCGGTGGATCCTGCTGCCGCTCTGGATCTGGTTTGAGTACGGATCTGAGTTTCGGGAACATAATACCGGGGTGCCGGGATCGGAAACGGAAACGCCGTTTTCCGGCGGTACGGACGGTTTTGGAGAATGTATGAGTAATCAATTGAGTTTGACGATCGACAACAGCAACCGCGATGTCGGGTCTCCGCTGCTGGCCCTGCGGGAACCGGTGATATTTCCATACAGTCTGACGCCGGCACTGATCGACGGTGAGATGAATGCCGAGGCGTTGAAGCTGGCGATGCGGCGCGACCGGATGATGGCGATCTTTTCGGAGTTTCCCGGCGAGGAGGAGCTGGCGAACCGCGACTATCCCTGCGAATTCGAGTCGTTCGAATGTTGCGGGCACCGGCTCTGCGTCAACGGCATGCTGGTGCGGGTGGTCAAGGTGTTGAATTTTCCGGACGGGACGACGCGGGTGCTGCTGCGCGGCGTCCGGCGAGTCCGTTTTTCTGCTTTGGCGTATTCCGGCGGGGTGGCCTGTGCCCGGACGGAGTCGTTGCCGGAAATACCGGAGGATCAGCTGGAACTGGAAGGGGCGGTGAAGGCCGCGACCCGGATGTTTCAGGAATACGCCGGCATGCAGCCGAATCTGCCCGATGAATTGAAGGTCGCGGTGGTCAATACCGAGGCGCCGGAACGTCTGGCCGACCTGCTGGCGGATAACCTGAATTTCGATTATGTCGAAAAGCTCCTGGTGTTGACCTGCGCCTCGGTCCTGGAACGCTTCCGGCTGTTGATCACCCTGCTGAACCGGGAGATCGAAGTGACGCGCATCGGTTTGAAGATCCAGAACGAGGTGCATCAGGCGATGAGCCAGTCGCAGCGGGAGTATTTTCTGCGCGAACAGCTGCGCACCATTCAGCAGGAGCTGGGCGAGGAATGCCGCAATCCCGATATCGTTGAAATCGAAAAACGCCTGGCTGAGAAGAAACTTCCGGAACGGGTTTCCGAGGTGGTGGCCAAGGAACTGGCCCGGCTGGAAATCATTCCCCAGGCCGCGCCCGAATATCATATCGCCTATACCTACATCTGCTGGCTGCTGGACGTGCCGTGGCTGGAATGCAGTGAGGATCGACTGGATGTCGAACAGGCCGCCAAGGTGCTGGACGCCGATCATTACGGGCTGGAGGATGTCAAGGAGCGGATTCTGGAATTTCTGGCGGTGCTTCAATTGAAGCCTGACCGCAAGGCGCCGATCCTCTGTCTGGTCGGGCCGCCGGGCGTGGGCAAGACTTCACTCGGACAGTCCATCGCCCGGGCGTTGAACCGCAAGTTCGTCCGCGTCGCTCTCGGCGGCGTGCGGGACGAGGCGGAAATCCGGGGGCACCGCCGTACTTATGTCGGCGCATTGCCCGGGCGGATCATTCAGGGGATGAAGAAAGCCGGCGTCGCCAATCCGGTCTTCATGCTGGACGAGATCGACAAACTGGCCAACGACGTGCGCGGCGATCCGGCCTCGGCGCTGCTGGAGGTGCTGGATCCGGAACAGAACGTGGCGTTCAACGACCATTATCTGGAGCTGGACTACGATCTCAGCCGGGTCTTTTTTCTGGCGACGGCGAATCTGCTGGACACGATTCCGGCGCCGTTGCGGGACCGTATGGAAATCATCCGGCTTCCCGGATACACCGCTTTCGAAAAACGGGAGATCGCGCGGCGTTATCTGGTGCCGCGCCAGATTCGGGAGAACGGCCTCAAGGCCCGGCAGATCCGGTTCAATCTGTCCGCCATCAATGAAATCATCGACCACTATACGCGGGAGGCCGGCGTCCGGGAACTGGAACGCACCGCCGCGCAGGTGTGCCGGAAGATCGCCCGCCGCATCGTCGAGGGAAAGCTGGACGGGCAGAAGGTGATTTCGGTCAATGCCGCTCTGGTCCGGGAACTGCTCGGGCCCCGCACCTATCTCATGGACGAGGCCGAATCCCGGCCGGAAGTCGGTACCGCCACCGGGATGGCCTGGACCAGCTGCGGCGGCACGATTCTGCCGGTGGAGGCGTTGTCGGTGCCCGGCAAGGGCGAGCTCAAACTGACCGGTTCACTGGGCAAGGTCATGCAGGAGAGCGCCGAAGCCGCGTTCAGTTTCGTGCGCAGTCGCGCGAAGGATTGGAAGATCGCGCCGGAGACCTTCAGTCAGTACAATTTCCATATTCATGTGCCGGACGGGGCGACGCCGAAGGACGGTCCCTCCGCCGGGGTGACGCTGGGGATTGCGCTGCTGTCGCTGCTGACCGGGCGGGCGGTCCGGCCGTATCTGGCGATGACCGGGGAGATTACGTTGCGCGGCAAAATCACCGCGGTCGGCGGCATCCGGGAGAAGGTGATTGCGGCGCTCCGGGCGGGGATCCGGCAGGTGATTCTGCCGGAGGAAAACCGCAAGGATACCGAAGAACTGCCGGAAGAGGTGCGGCACAAACTGGAATTCTTTTTTGTCAGTCGTTTTGAAGAGGCGGCGCAACTGGCGCTGCTGCCGACGGAACCCGATGGAGAGAACCGTTCATGAAACGAAGATTGCATTTTCTGCTGTTGTCGCTGGCGCTGGCGGGAGCGGGCGTTTTTTCCGGAAAGGTTGTCGGAGCGGAACTTTCCGCCGGGGAATTTCTGGAGCGGGTGCGGCACCCCGCGGCGGCGGAGAGTTATGCCCGGATGAAGGGGATCATGCAGCACCGCCCGGACGGCGGGCGCATGGAGACGCTGCCGGTGGCGCTGACGGTGCTGATCCGGCGCGACGGTACCCGGGCGGAATTGCTGATCGACGGACGGGAAGGGTATCGGATCAATCAGAAGCGCTCGGGAGAAACGCGGGTGGAGCCGTTCGGGACGACACTGCGGCCGGAACCGGCGGCGCGGCGGTTCGGGTTGCGTCCGACGGACCTGTCGATGAGTTTTCTCTTTTACGATCTGGTCCGGGAGGAATCGGGCACGTTGGTGAAGGGGATTCCCTGCCGGGTGCTGGTGCTGGAGGCGCCGGATCGGAGCGAAGTGGTGCGGGTGTATGTGGCGCGGAGTTATTTTTTCCCGTTGAAGGCGGAGTTTTTCGCTTCCCGTGAGGCGTTGTCGGGGGATCCGGTGCGGACGCTGGAGACGGGGTCCTTCAAAAAGAAAAACGATTTGTATTATGCGGAGATTTTGAATCTTTACGGTCCGGACGGGCGTTCCCGGGTGCATTTTTCCGAAGCGGAGCTGGGGACGCCGGACGCCGCCGCTGAAGAACGGCTGTTCGGTAAGGAAAAGGCGGCGACTCCGTCCGTACCGCAGGAGGGCGTATGAATATTCGAGGAATCAACCTGATCCTGACGGCGGTGGTCCTGCTGCTGGCGCTGGCGTGCGGCTGCGACGGCAATCGCAGAGAGACGGTGGTCAGCCGGGTCCGGGTGCTCCAGGGCGCGGAACAATGCGCCCTGCCGGGAGAAACGTTCGAAAAGACTCTGCGGGTCGAATTGCAGGGGCCGCAGCAGCGGGGGCTGCTCGGCGGCGCCGGAGAACGGCCGCCGGTGGCGGGCCGAACCGTGCATTTCGTGCCGGTGGATCATTCCAAACTGACCGTGACGCCCGCGACCGCGGTTACCGATGCCGGGGGGATGGTGGCGGTGAAGGTGGCCGCCGGGCATGAGACCGGGGACCATTATCTGAAAATCATTCCGGAAGGAGCGGAGGACAAAAGCGTTACCGTGCGCTTCATTACCGGGATCCGGATTTCGGGCGCCGAGCAGGAACAGTCCGCCGGGGAGTTGACCGCGGATCCGCTGACGGTGAAGGTGGTGGACAGGGACGGTCGTCCGGCGGCGGGGGTGCCCGTGTTCTTCCGAATGGGCGTCACGCCGGAAGGAACGGCGTCGAAGGCGGAAGTCCGCGTGGCGGACGGCAGAACCGACCAGGATGGTGAGGCTCGGTGCTTCGTCAAACTCGGCGACAAATCCGGGGAATATCACGTCAATGTGGAGGTGGCGGACCCGGAACGCGGAATTTATATGCGCGGGAAGACGGTCCGGGTGCTCGGCATCAACGTTTGGAGCGTGGTGATCGCGGTGCTGGGAGGACTGACGATCTTCGTATTCGGGATGAAGCTGATGGGCGACGGGCTGCAGAAGGTGGCCGGGGAGAACATGCGGCGGATTCTGCAGTTTTTCGCCCGCAACGGGATTGTGGCGGTGCTGGCGGGGACGCTGGTGACGGCGGTGATTCAATCCTCCAGTGCGACGACGGTGATGGTGATCGGGTTCATCAACGCGGGGCTGCTGTCGCTGACGCAGTCGATCGGGATTATTTTCGGCGCGAACGTGGGGACCACGGTGACGGCGCAGATCATCTCCTTCAATCTTTCCGGAATCGCGATGCCGGCGATCACGCTGGGATTCATCATCACGCTGTTCCGGAAAGAGACGGTCAAGGGGTGGGGGGAAACCATTCTCGGTTTCGGGCTGCTCTTCTTCGGCATGAGTACGATGAGCGACGAGCTGAAGATGCTGGGGACGTTTCCGTCCTTCGTGAATGTTTTTCAGTCGTTCGACTGCACGCCGGCTGCGGCGGGGGGCTTCATGCCGTTCGGAGCGGTTCTGGGGGCGATCGGGATCGGGATTGCGGCCACGGTGGTGATTCAGTCCAGTTCAGCGGCGATGGGGATTGTGCTGGCGCTGGCGGGGGGCGGATTGATCAACTTCTATACGGCCGTGCCGCTGCTGCTGGGGACCAACATCGGTACGACGATCACGGCCTTCCTGGCATCGCTGGCGGCGAACCGGGTGGCCAAACAGGCGGCGCTGGCGCATTCGTTGTTCAATGTGATCGGAACGGCGATCATGCTGGTGCTGTTCTACGTGCCTTACGGGCCGGACCGGATTCCGGTGTTTCTGTACTTCATCAACGCGATTACGCCGGGCAACGTGTTTGCCGCGGTGCCGCAGGGGGTGGAGCGGCACATCGCCATGGCCCATACCTTTTTCAATATTACGGTGACGCTGATTCTGCTGCCGTTCATCGGCTGGTTTGCCCGGCTCTGTGAATTTCTGCTGCCGATCCGGGAAAAGGATGGGGTGAAATTCCAGATGCTGGAGCCGCACCTTCTGGCGACGCCGTCCATTGCCCTGGAGCAGTCGATCTTCGCCATTCGGCGCATGGTGAAGGACTCCTGGAAAATGGTGGACCGGGCGGTCAATGAATATTTCATGGAAGGCCGCACCGAGGAAGACGGAGTCAAGGCACTGGCCGAAGCCGAAGAGCGGATCGACCGGATGCAGGAAGAGGTGACCGCGTATCTGGTGCAGATTACCCGGCGGGAACTTTCCGGGCCGCAGTCGTCGCTGGTGCCGCTGCTGATGCACTGCACCAATGACGCGGAACGGATTGCCGACCATACGGAGAACATTCTGCAGCTGACCGACCGGCTGGCGAAACTGGGCAAGCCGATTTCCGACCAGGCGCGGAAGGATCTGCAGAAGATCTGGGCCCTGCTGGACGAGGAGGCGAAAAACGTCATTACCGCGCTCGGCAGCTCCGACCCGCACGAGATCGAGCTGGCGCTGAAGAGCGAACAGAAGATCAACAAACTGACCGACAAATACGAAAGCGCCCACATCGAGCGCCTGCGCAAGGGCAGCTGCAATCTGGCGATCAGCGTGATTTTCATCGAAATGCTCGGGGAACTGGAAAAACTCGGCGACCATCTGTCGAACATCGCCGAACGCACCCCGGAAATTCAGAAGCACTATATCAAACTTTAACCTTGGATTCATCGGAAGAGAAGAGTTGCCATGGAGATCAGAATCGATCGTCGGACGCCGCTGGAATGGATGCGGGTCATCCCGTTTCAGCAGGTGGTTGACGCGGTGACGAACTGCTGTTTCGAGGCCGCATTCCGGCTGCCGCCCGACGTGCTGCGGGCCATCCGGGAGGCGGCGGAACGGGAGTCGACCACCGTCGGCCGGGAATTTCTCCGGCAGTATCTGGAAAACGCGGGGATTGCGGAAACGGAGAATATGGCGATCTGCCAGGATACCGGATTCGCCGTCTACTTTGTGGAAATGGGGGAAAACCTCCGCATTGACGGCGGTTCCATCTACGAGGCGATCAGTGCCGGGACCACCCGCGGTTACCGGGAGGGGTTTCTGCGCAAATCCATTGTGTCCGATCCGCTGTTCGCCCGGCGCAATACCACGGACAACACCCCGCCGATCGTGCATCTGACGCTGGTGCCGGGGGATCGGTTGACCGTCATTCTCGCGCCGAAGGGCGGCGGTTCGGAAAACATGAGTGCCCTGCGCATGCTCAAGCCCTCGGAAGGGCGTGCCGGGGTGGTGGATTTCGTGGTTGAGACCGTGGTGAAGGCGGGTGGCAATCCCTGTCCGCCGACCATCGTCGGCGTCGGCATCGGCGGCACGTTCGAAAAGGCGGCGTTTCTGGCGAAGAAGGCGCTGCTGCGGCCGGTGGGAGAGCCGCACCCGGACGCGGAATACGCGGCATTGGAACGGGAAATTCTGGAGCGGATCAACGCCTCCGGAGTCGGTCCGCAGGGACTGGGCGGCGACATCACCAGTCTGGCGGTGCATATTGAACATTATCCCTGCCACATCGCGTCGCTGCCGGTGGCGGTCAATCTCAACTGCCATGCGGCGCGGCATGCGGGGTTTGAATTATGAGCGAAACGGTGATGGCATTGACGACTCCGATTTCCGAAGCGACTGCGCGGAAGCTGCGGGCCGGAGACCGGGTGTTGCTGTCCGGCGTGATCTGGACGGGGCGCGACGCGGCGCACAAGCGGCTGGTGGCGGCGCTGGACGCGGGCGAACCGCTGCCGGTGGCATTGCGCGATCAGGTGATTTACTTTGTCGGGCCCTGTCCGGCGCCTCCGGGAAGGGTCATCGGGAGCGCCGGGCCGACCACCAGCGGGCGGATGGACGCGTATTCGCCGCGGCTGCTGCGGGAAGCCGGTCTGCGGGGCATGATCGGCAAGGGAGAACGCGGGCCCGGGGTTACGGCGGCGATGCGGGAATGCGGCGGCGTTTATTTCGCGGCGACCGGAGGGGCGGGTGCCCTGATCGCCCGTTCCATTGTCAAGGCGGAGGTGGTGGCATACGAGGATCTCGGGCCGGAGGCGATCTACCGGCTGGAGGTGAAAGACCTGCCTCTGGTGGTGGCCATTGACGCGCAGGGCGGCAATCTAT
>CASFXO010000052.1 GCA_949298665.1 uncultured Lentisphaeria bacterium | reverse complement strand
CAGGCGGCTTTTGCGCACCACCCAGTAGGAGGGCAGCGGTTCCTCCGGCATGTGGATGAGCATCGCGTTGTGGGCGACGGTCTGGGCGTAGTAACTGTCCAGATGCTGGTTTTCCTTGAAGGGGAATCCGAGACGGGTGCCGGTGTCGAGCGCGAGGAAATCATATTTGAAGATCATGAAGCTGTTGGCGTCGAAATGCCGGTGCGCCGGGGAAATCTTGTTGGTGACGAAACAGGCGTAGGTATCCTGTGCCGTCGAGCCGGAGCGGAAGAAGGCGATCCCCATGCGTTCAAAGAGCTTGGCATGGGTGCCCAGTTCCGGCAGCCGGACCGTTTCCGGCACCTCGGGCGGGATTGCCCGGAAGGCGAGCAGCGGCGCGAAGATGTAATAGTTGTTCGGCCAGCCCCGCCGCAGCGGGTCTTCGTTGATGAGTTCCGCCGCCAGACGCACCGCCTCCGGATCGTCGGAGATGTAATGCGTGCACAAATACAGATTGGCGTCCGGCGCGGGAGCGAACTTGTCGGTGTTGCCGGTGTCGCCGACGCCGAAGTCGTACAAGTCCCGCGTGCGTCCGTAAAAAGGCCGGGATTCGCCGCGGATCAGATTCCAGGCGCACCACGCCGGAAAGGTTTTCAGGTGTTTCCGCTTGGGCGACACCGTGCCGGTGGCGGATTCCCAGGTGCCGAAATAGTTGAAACTGGCCCACGGGTAGGTGGACATGAGGTAGTTGTTGGCCGGCGAAAGGAATCCGCCGTCGTCACCGGCCATGGCTTCGCGGATGTCGAGCATGACTTCGTGTTCGCAATGCCCCTCCCACAGGAGCTTTTCGGCGAGCGCGTCGTCGGTGCCGCTGCCGAGGGCGACGAGTCCGGCGAACCATTTGAGCATCTGCGTGCCGTAGAACCCGCCTTCATGCGCGAGGCTTTCGCCGGAGACGAACTTGTTGCATTCCGTCTTGCAGCGGAAGACGTATTCGAGGAGGGGACGCAGGAGTTTCCGGCGCGTTTCCGGATCGATGTCCGCGTAAATCCAGTCGACGGCGCAGAGGGCGTTCAGCATTTCCGTATTGTAATAGTCTCCGGCCATCACGCCGCATTCGAAGCTCAGCAGGGCGGCTTCGCCCGCCAGCTCCAGCAGCCGGACGGCGCGTTGCAGCTGCGCCCGGTCGCCGTCGACCAGCCAGAGCAGGGCGCAACGGGCCGCCTGCGTACCCCAGACCGTGGGTTTGGGGAGGTTGGCGCGGCTGCCGTCGGGTTTACGCCCCTGACCTTTTTCCCCGTTCCAGACGGAGGGGTTTTCCGGAATGTCGGCGGCGGGACGGCGGACATTTTCCTCAAAATACTGCCGCCAGCGCGGCTGTTCCAGACGGGCTTTCAGGAGAGGGAGCGTTTCCGGCGTAAGATACAGGCGCGGATGGTCGGGCCGGATCCGTGCCGCCAGGCGTCGGGCCGCCGCCTGATCCTGCGGGAGGACGGTCCTTCCGGTACGGCGTTCACGCCATTCCTCCCGGAGCGCCTGCGCCTCGCGACGCATGGCCGGTGTGGCGCCGGAATCTTTGGCCAGCACCCGGTCCAGATCCCGGACTGCTTAATTTTCGTAGTACAGCTGATGCAGGGCTATCCGGGCTCCGCGCAGCGCCGCCTACGCCCGGATTTCCGGTGTGGCGCCGGTACGGAACTCTTCCCGGGATTGCAGCCATTGATCGAGCGGGGCGTAGCCGATTTCGGCGGCGGTTAGGAGCGACAGGAGCAGACGGATCATAAAAACCTCACTTTTTGACGGCGAAATAATAGGTGCGGGCGGGGGCCGACGGTGTGGCGATGCGGGGGGCTCCGGCATAAAGTTCATCATTTTTCATGGAGGAGGCGTGCCCGTCCGCCCAGACGATCGACATGGCGGTGCGGCCATCGTGGCGGCCGTCGATCCAGCTGCGGTCGGTGTCATAGACCGCGCAGGCCTGATTACCGTTGGAGACGGAGTCCGCGGATTCGCCGACGACCAGGGTTTTGGAGGGGATCTGAATCTGTCCGGCTTTGCAGACGAACCAGTTGCCGGAGCCGCCGCGATACCCGAGCCGGGGAAGGATGCCGTAACCGTTGCCGAAGTTATAGCCGTAGCCGCCGCCGCTCTGGGCCGCACCGCCGCTGTCGGGATTCAGGTCGGTTGCCACCTGTTCACTGAGCAGCATCATGGAGGGGAGCCAGGACGGACAGGCGAAAACACCGGTACAGAACAATCGTCGGGTGATCTGTCCCTGGGAGACCGACGGGGCGGTTTTGGAGGTATAAGGCAGCATCTGCGCCTTCCAGCTGGCGGCGCCGATGTTCACGACGTTGGGAATGGTGACGGACATGATCGGCATGTAGTCGTTGTTGTCGGCATTATACATGTGAGTGGCGGTGCCGAGCTGTTTGAGGTTGGAGAGGCACCGGGACTTTTTAGCAGTTTCGCGGGCTTTGTTCAAAGACGGCAGCAGCATGGAGGCGAGGATGGCGATGATGGCGATGACGACCAGCAGTTCAATCAGCGTGAATCTCTTTTTCATAATCGTGGCTCCTGCAAATGAATGGTTTTTATAATGGTAACGGGATAGTGAATGCGTTAATTTTTTTCTCTTCATATCAGCCTGAAATGTTTCTTAACGTCTGTGAACGAGTCGGGTCAGATCAAAAAGGTTTTTGTATTCTGCATCCGGGTAGCGCTGCGGGTCCGCGCCGTTGGGCCAGCTTTCGTAGACGACCCGGTCCAGCGTGTTGCGGTTGACCCGGTTGTTTTCCAGCGTGACGGCGGCGGTGTCGATGCCGGTGCGTTTTTGCAGCCACTCCCGGGCCTCCGCATCGGGCATGGCCTGGAATTGGGCGATGTCTTCGCGGTTGAACAGCAACTCCACTCCCGGCGGACTGAAGTAGGAGTTATGGAACATCAGGACCACGGCGCGGCCGCCCGCTTTCGGCGCGGATTGCCGCGTGAAGGTGTTGTTGCGGATGGTGATGTGATTGGCGAAGTATTCGAACGGGCGTCTGGTCACTTCCGGATCAGTGCTGCGCGGATCGCGGGAATTGAAGAGCGGCATGCTGATGAACGGATAATCGATCGGGGTTTTGACTTCCGGCATGAGGAAGGAGCAGTTTTCGATCAGCATGTTCCGACCGCCGTTGCGGAAGCGGATGAAGTCCCCCGGCACGTTGATGAACGTACAGTTGCGGATGGTGATATTACTCGCACCGTTGCCGTTGTAGATCATGTGGGCGGAAATCTCCGTACCGACGTTTTCGAAATGACAGTCCTCCCAGGTGATGTTGCACGAGGTGCTGCCGTTCACCCCGGTGGCGCCGTAGCGGACGCCGGGCATGTCGACGAAACGGCAGTGATCGATGGTGACGTCCTGCGCTTCACGTAGCTGCAGTCCGTAGGCGATGGGCGTTTCCCCGGCGAAGCGCAGCCCGGTGATGCGCAGATTGCGGGGACGGCGGATCTGCATCAATGTGGCGAAGTTGGTGGAACCCGCGTCGCGGGGATCGTTCGGGTCACGCTGGAGGACGGTGGCGAAATCCGGGGCGCCCCGGAGTGTCAGGAGGTTCTTTTCATGACCGGGACGGGTGATGTCAAGACCGGTGCCCTTGCGGGTGGCGGGATTGTGGCGGACGTTGTACACGCCCGGGGCGAACTGCACGGTTACCGGTTCCTGTTTCAGTGCGGCGGCGACGGATTTCCAGAATTCCGGCGCGGTCCACCGGGCGGCGTCGGCGGCGGTTTGGCCGCTGCCGCTGCCGGTTTTCTCCGGCGCGACGAAGAGCGTCACGTCGGCCTGAAGCCGCCCCGCGGCCAGACCGAAAACCAGAACGAATAAGAGCGGCAGACGACCCGGCGCGGCGGAGCGCCGGTTTCGACGGCCGGCGTCGTCGACGTTGTTCCCGACCGGTGTGTTGGGATTGGTCATCTGCATGATTTCGAGCGTCCTATTTGACATCCATCCAGAAATAATAACAATAGTTATACGTCGCGGACTGGCCGATGATCGGCTTTCCCGCGGCCAGAGCCTGATTGCTCATGGTGCCGGCATGGCCGTCGACCCAGCACAGCACCATCTGAGTGTAGTTGTCATGGCGACCGTTGATTCTGCGGTTGCTCGAACCGGGACCGTAATTGTACACGAACGCATAGGAGGTGGCATTGGTTACCGCCTGGCCGGTGTCGTCGCTTTCCCCGAACAGGACCGTCAGGGATGGCCGTTTGACGGCGTTGATTTTCTGAAAAACGCCGTTATTGCCGAGATAGCGGCGATCCACGGGCTTGGACGGATAAGTCCGGGTCTGCACGTAAGGCAGGCCATAGCCGCCGCCATACCGGGGAGAATCGGCCAGGTCTTCCCGATGGGATTCGTTGGTGATGCGTTCCAGACGCCAGATCGGGCAGCGGAAGACCTTGCTGCTGAGCACTTCGCCGTAACTGGTCTTGTTTTCGAGTTTGTCCGTATTGCCGATATAGAGGGCCAGAATGCCTTTCCAGGCGACAGTGCCCATGGTGATTCCGTTGATGATATAGCTGCTCGGTCCGGCAGAGGGGAGGTAGTCGGTATCGCTGCCGTACATGGCGGCGGCCTGACCAAGCTGTTTGTGATTGCTGAGACAGCTGGCCTTGTAAGCGGATTCGCGGGCTCGGTTCAGTGCCGGCAGCAGCATGGAGGCGAGGATGGCGATGATCGCAATCCCCACCAGCAGTTCGATCAGTGTGAACCACCTTTTCATTTCTCCAAATCCTTACTTACTTTGTTATACCTTAAGCAATCCGGGAAATTACGGAATACTGGCGAAAACGTTGGTGAAAATCCGCCGCATTCCGCGTCCGGGATTCCGAATCCGTGCCAGACATTCGTCGAAGGCGACTTCACCCAGAGCGGAATAGTCCGTCGCCGCCGTCGCCACCGGCACGAAATCGGGATCCCCCAGCTGACGCCCGTCTATGGAAAAAATACAATAGTCGTCGGCCAGAATCCGGCCGGTCGTCCGCAGATAGGCGTCCTGGCAGTCGCGGGTGCGGGCGCCCGAGTCCCACAGATAGCCGTCT
>CASFXO010000051.1 GCA_949298665.1 uncultured Lentisphaeria bacterium | reverse complement strand
AGAGATTGACCAGACCGCTCATCGGGTCGATGTCGTCCGCCGTGCGACCGCCGTGGCGGAAACGTTCCCGCCGGGTCATGGCCGCCGCTCCCGGAGCTGGAGGTCCAGCGCGTAACACAGGTCGGAGTGCTCGGCCTCGTAGAAGTGCTTCTTGACGTTGAGCACAAGCATGTCCACTCCGGCGATGGTCACGCCGATGACGGTGGTGGCGAACGCCAGCTGCATGTTGTACGCCATGGAGCCGATGTCGCCGGAAGCGAGACCCGCCAGTGCCGGACCCATCGGAATCAGGGTGCCCATCAAACCGAGCATCGGTCCGATTTTGATGAAGAAGCGGAGCCGGTCCAGCTCGGCGATCTGCGCCGCGTGACGGTCGGCGAGGAACTTTTCGCAATGCAGTTCGTCCCAGTTCAGTTTTTCCATGGCGCGGAGGGCGCGGCGGAAGGCGCCTTCGCCCTCCATGTCGGCTGCGGTGAGACGGCCGGAACGGATTTTGCGCATGAGTTCCACCCGGCCGCGTCGGCGGCGCAGAACGCCGAGGTAAAACGAGCAGAAGCCGCCCAGCGTCGCCAGCGCAGCGAGAAATCCGATCAGCAGCAGCACCACCACCGGCAGCAGCAGACTGATGGAAATCCAGTTCATCAGTTCATTCAGAATATTCATATCGTGTTTCCTTTCCAATGATTCCACAGGCAATGCACGCCGGTGAAGAGAACGCATCCCGCCGCGACGGCTCCCCATACCGGCCAGGTGACGGGATCCGGCATTTCCCATTCCGCGGGCAATCCCCGGCATTGCGCCGCCGTCGGGAGCGCCACGGTCAGCAGCAGCACCAGCCACTCCAGTGCCAGGACCAGCCGTATCCGGTCTTCACGTCCGGGACGGAGTCGTGACATGAGTTCGGCGAGCAGCGGGGGGAGCAGCCAGCCGCCGAGGGCAACGATTCCGGTCAGCACCGGAAAACTCCGTCCCGGTAGATGCAGAAACGCCGAGAACTGAAGGTATACCACGCCGGGAATCAGCAGCAGCGACGGCGCCAGCGCCACCGCCGCCCGGAGCCGGTGGAAGCGGCAGCGTCCGGCAATGAGCGCCCAGCCGAGTGCCAGTGCACAGAGTTCCTGCGTGACGGCAATGGCGCAGAGCGTTTCCAGCTCCGGCGCACCGCCGAGAAGACCGTCCAGCCGGCCGCGGTTCTGACGGAGCAGCCAGTCGCAGGTCGCGAACGGAATGACCGCCACCGGGAGAGTGAGAATCCAGCGCCGGCGCCGGGGAAGCAGCGCGAGTTTGCCGCCGCTGAGCAACGCGGCGGCTGCCAGTACGCAGAGAATGTACAGCGTCATTTCATTTGCCGTCGAATCAGAAGGGATATTGCAGCCGGTCGCGGCGGCCGTCGGTCCGGAAATAATCTTCGTTGGGCTTGCCGAATTGTCCGATGAGGTTGGCTTCCGCAAAGAAATTACCGTTGATGGTGCCTTTGTTGTAATGTTCCGCCGTGGCGTGTCCGTCCGCCCAGCCGATGACGGCGTATCCTCCGTGGCGGCCGAAATGAATCGAGCCTTCGTCGGTGACGCTGCCGTTGTAGGGGGAGTAGGGGGGACTCAAGGTCGGATAGACGTAATTGGCGGTCTGGTGGCCGTCCGCCGCGGAGGCGGTGCCTTTGGCGGAGTCGGCGAAGGCGATGACGGCGGAAGGACGGCGGATCTGGGTGAGCTTGACCGGTTTGCCGGGTTTGCTGCTGGTGCCGTAGCCGCCGAGCCACTTGCCGTTGTACCCGTAGCCGCAGCCGTGGGCGACGTTGGTCAAATCGGCCCAGGTGATGCCGTACTTGTGGGCTTCGGGGCAGAAGAAGACCTTGCCGTTGTTGCCGGCGTAGGAGAGGAGCAACGCGCGTTTGTCGGTGAAGTCGTGGTAGGTGACGTCGCCGCTTTTTCCGGTTACGACCGCGAACCAGCGGGTTTTGGGGTAGGTGGCCGAAGTCAATTTGGTGCCGCCCATGTTGTCGCATACCAGAAAGTCTTCGTAGTCTGCGGCATAGGCGACGTTGGCGAGGGCGACCTGGCGGATGTTGCTGAGGCAGCTGGTGCGCCGGGCGCTGGTCCGGGCCTTGTTGAGGCTGGGCAGCAGCATGGAGGCGAGAATGGCGATGATGGCGATGACGACCAGCAGTTCGATCAGGGTGAATGGGAATTTTCGGATTTTCATGATTTTCTGTTATCGGGTTAAAGATGAATGTTGTGAAAAAACAGGGATTAATTAGTCTTGGCTAAGTTTAAGAAAAGAATCGTTTCTACTCCTGTGGTTGATTGGTTGGGGATTGGTCTGGGGTGTTTGGTGAAATACTATAGCAGGGGTGGGAAAAATAGCAAGTGCATTAATTAGTTTTATCTAAGTTTTTTTTGAACGGGGGCCGGTCCGGAGAAAATCGCCGTGGGAATCCCGCCCCGGTGGAAAGGCGGGTGGTGCAGGAACGGAGGGGTGGGCGGCCGGGATGGTGGGGCGATGTGGTGCATATTTTTCGTGATTTTTTTCTTTGCCTCTTGACATGGGGATATTTTTTTGTTATAATTAAACCGTGTCGATATGGTTTTTGATTGTATGGTGATGGTTTTGATGAAGAAATCCAATCTGAAGAAGTGCGACTGGCTGCTGGCGGAGTTGACCCGGATCATCGACAGCGGCGAATACCGGCCGCATCAGCGTTTTTTTTCGGTGGGAAAGCTGAAGGCGCT
>CASFXO010000050.1 GCA_949298665.1 uncultured Lentisphaeria bacterium | reverse complement strand
GCGGCGCGGCGCATTGCGGTCCTGGCGACCGGAACGGAAAAAACAACCATGCTGCAACGGCGTCTGCATGCTCCGGCGGGAGCAGACGCACCGATCTCACTGGTTCGGCCGGTGGACGGCGAACTGACGTTTTTCCTGTCGGTCTGAATCTCCTAAGTCAGCGGGCCCCGGCCATATCCACATCCCGGACCGGTCCGGAATACTGCAACCGGGAAGAACCGGAGGTGCGGCCGCGCAGGCGTCCGGAGACTTTCACTTTGGCGGAGCTGCCGCCGGAAACGTCGATTTCGGCGTCGCGGATGGTGCCTGCCCGAAGCCGGGAGGCACCGGCAACCACAGCCTGAACGCGATCCAGCGCGCCGGTCAGTCGGGCGGAACTGCGGTTGGCGACCGAAAGGTCCAGACGATGCACGTCGCCGCGGCAGTCGGCGCGGGAGCCGTTGTCCAGCTTCAGCTTCAATGCGGTCAACGCGACATTGGGCAGAGTCATCCGGGAGGACCCGGCAAGTTTGCAGACCAGTTCGTCGCCGGCGAGATTATGAACGCGCACGCGGATGTGCTTCCGCAATTTCAGTACGCGCAGAGGAAGGGTGCTTTTCAGCTCCAGCACGGCACCGGGTGCGCCGCGATAGTCGATGGTGAGTTTGTCGCCGTTCCGCTTGAAGGCGAAACGCTCCTCTTCTCCGGCAGGACAGGTGAGAGTCGCGGCGTTCTTCCAGGCACCGCACTGCAGGATTGCCCGGCAGGGCCCGGAAAGCGCCAGCCGTTCGAACGGCTCCAGCTCCCGCTCCGTCGTCACCAGAACCACCGGCGGCACCACCTTCGTCGCCGCGTCCGGCACGGCCTCCGCCACGTTCGGCGCGACTTCCGGCGGCGGCGCGACCGGAGACGCCAGTCCCAGTTTTGCCGCCACTTCGCGCCATACCGTTCCCCATCTCCAGCTCATGTTCGGCAATTCTCCCCCTGTCTGATCCGGTTTCCTGTTTTCCCGCTCCGCCGGATGAACGACCTACAGAACGCTCCAGGCACGCCCGGGCGGCGTCACGGTCAACATCGGCCGCCAGCGAATGATCGGGCCGGAAACATCAAACCACATGGCATAAAAACGTTCGGCATTCACCACCGTGTACCCATCCCGGCAGTCGTCCCCGCGGTCCACCGGATCGATCAGAATCAACACATCGTCGCCGGTTTCCGGAGTGCCCCGGTCGTCATACCCGACCGCCAGCGCCCACTGGCCGCCGCGGTCCACCCATTTGACCGGAGTCGGAATGCGGTTCCGCAGATTGGTCCGGAGCTGTGTCAGCGCCGAACCGTCATGACGGTCTTCATAATCCAGCTGCACCTGCAGTCCGTATTTTTCCAGCAGCGACTTCATTTCCTCCGGCGAGGTCCCGGCGTAACCGCCCGCTTCCCGCGCTTCATCGCCCCGGGTACCGAGTTCAGCGGCCAGACGCTCCTCGGTGGCGGCGTCCGGACGGATGCCCGACACGCCATAGCAGCTCAATAACGATATCAACACCGCGGGACCGCTGTGGTATTCCGAATACGCCTGATAAGGACGAACCTCCATCAACAACCCGCACCCGGGACGCGCTCCGCTCCGTTCCGGATCGAACCGGGCGAAGTATTCATTCCCGGCACTCCAGCAGCCGGCAAGCAGCGCAACCGGCAACGGCAGCAGCATCGTCCACAGGAATGACCGCCTTCTCATTCCGCCGCCTCCCGATATCCGTCTCCGATCCGGGACCGGTTTTCCTCCAGCTTCCGCACCTGCTCCTCCAGCCGCGTCAAGCGATCCCGCAATTCCGCAAGCTCTCGCGCCGGAGACGGCTGCGCCGCCGCGACATTCGCCGCCCGCTCCCGGACGGCACACTGCCGCCACAGCAAAAGATTCAAAATCACCAGCAGAAATACCGCGATCAGAAGAATCCGGCACCATTTCCGATCCCCGCCGCGGACGTCCGGCAGCAGCAGGGCGTCTTTGCCGTTGAAGGTCTGCTCACAGCAGAGACAGACGAAATCCTGATCCCGGTCGGCCGCATTGATTTCGTAATGCTGCCAGCAATAAGGGCATTCGAGTTTCACTTTTCTTCCTCCCCAAACGGAGTCTGACCGCACTCCTGATGGAGACGGCGGAAAAATTCCTCCATGTACGCCGCGCGTTCCGCCGCCGCCGCCCTGCCGGCATCCGTCAGCATGGCGGCGGGCAGCTTCCGCAACTTCACCAGATACTCCCGGTAAGCCGTGTCTTCGCGGCTGTAAGGCGGTGAAGAAAGCGCCTCCCGCGCGGTGTTATGCAGCCGCGCGCCCGCGCGACCGGCAAACAGAAACGCCCGGCCGATCCCCACCGCTCCCAGCGAATCCAGTTTGTCCGCGTCATAGACGATCTCCCCCTCCACCGTCTGCGGCCGGGCGTCGTCACGATAGCGATGAGTCCGCACCGCCTCGGCCACGGCGGCCACCAGCTCAGGCGGGAAACCGCAGTCGGCCACGAATTCCGGAATCATGGCGGCACCGAGCCGGGCATGGCACGCCCCGCCCTGAAGCCGCATCTCCTCCGGCCGGGCCAGATCGTGCAGCAGCGCGGCCAGCCGGACCACCCGGAGATCCGCGCCGGGCGTATCGGCGGCGAGGGTTTCGGCATTGCGCAGCACCCGCAGCGTATGGTCGAAATCATGGCAGCCGGGCGCTCCTTCCAGATGCGTCCGGACGCGCTGGAGGAGGGTGGAAAATTTTGTCTCAAATTCCGTATTGTCCATTTGCCTTGCCCGCCTTCCGCCGGTACATTGATCATCATACATGGTAATCTATCGCGTTTTTTCCGGAAATACAATTGAATGAAGAAGGGTTTTTGGCGATGAATTCCGACAGCGATGCCCGCAAAATCGATCCTGCCATGGCGCTCAAACCGATCGACGGAGACGGGTTGAAATGGTTTCTCCCGGCAGAAAAGCCGTTGCGTCTTTCCGGCTTCTACTGGTACGACCGCGATCACGT
>CASFXO010000049.1 GCA_949298665.1 uncultured Lentisphaeria bacterium | reverse complement strand
ACCGCGTTGAATTTTCTCCTGCCGCTGCTGGAATCCGAAACCGCGTTTTCCCTGTACAATGGTGAGACTTTTCTACCCGCTTCCTGTGCCGTGGCGGTGGAAGCATTGCTGCGCCTGCGGGCGCGCGACCGGGCCTGTCGGTTGCTGGAAATACAGCTGCGTCGGCGCTGGGGCAATCCGGCGGAACTGCATTTCGCCTCGGGACTGCTCGGGCGCCTGACCGGTGATGATGAACGTGCCTTGCGGGAATGGAGCGAGGCCTTGAAACTCCGCCCGGGTGACGAACGGATCCGCTATAATCTGCAGGTGCTCCGCAGTCAGCGTCCCGCGAACTGAGCCGGGACGGGGGAAGAGGCCGGGACGCGCGCGGCGGACGACTCCGCGCGGAAGGAGAATTCGCAGCCGCAGTATTGCTGCCGGTAAAAGCCGTATTGCCGGGTCAGTTCCGCCGAACGGAGAGTCCCGTTGCGCTTTTTGAAGTCGTATTCCTCAAAGCGGGCGAAGCGTCTCCCGACGGCGAAAATCACCCGGGAATTTTTATGCGGACTGACCGTAAGCGAGGTGGTGAACCCCCCGATGCCGTGTGCTTCCGCCGCCGCGGCCGCGCGCGCCAGCGAAAAGCCGAAGCAGAGCGGACAGCGTTCCCCCTTTTCCGGTTCCGCCTCCAGACCCCGCACCGCTTCGCGCCAGGCGGCATGATCGTAAACGTCCTCGATCAGCGGCAGGTGATAAAGGTCCGCCAGTTGCCGCACCGCTGCCAGACGCCGGTCGTACTCGGCCGCGGGCGCGATGTTGCAGTTGGAAAAAAAGAGCGTAACCCGGCGTCCCTCCGCCAGCAGCCGCTCCACGCAGCCGACGGCGCAGGGGGCACAGCAGCAGTGCAGCAGAATGTCCGGCGTCGAAGATTCCATCATGTCATAATTTACCGCCGATCCCGGTGAAAATCAATCAAAATGCATTTGCCGCGCCGGGGTTTCGGCGGTATTTTATGGAAAGGCGCGACATCAGGACGCGCCGAAGGGGTTTTGCAGGGAGAATCATGCTGGCATTTGCGTTGAGGCGGATCGGGTATTCGCTGTTGATTGTTCTGGGCGTCGTGCTGCTGACGTTTCTGCTGTTCAACGTCGCCGCGGGCGATCCGGCGGCGGCGGTGCTCGGCAAAAATCCGGACCCGGCCGAGGTCGAATCCCTGCGCCGGGAACTCGGCGCGGACCTGCCGCTGCTGTATGGCCGTCGCTGCCGGACCGAGGCCTTCCGGGGGGGAGACTTCGACCGGAATGCGCCGCTGCCCGTCGGCGTCTTCCGGCGAAGCTTGAGCGATGCGACCACGGAATACGTTTTCGAACCGCAGTTTCCGAGTGAGGAGCCGTTGACGGTGACGGCGGAAGGGCAGGGCGGTGCGGAGATCGAAATCGATAATTTCGATCCGGAAAGCGGCCGGATCCGGGACAACCGGCAGCCGGTCGTGGTCCGGGTGACGGCCGCGGAGGCGGGACAGCCGGTCGCGGTCCGTTTTTTCCGGCTGCAGGAGTCGCCCTTCCACTCCCAGTTTTCCCGGGCGCTGGGGGAAATCTGCCGGTTTACTCCGGAATTTCCCTATGTCCGGGTGCTGGATTTCGGACGGACGCTGACGACCCGGGAACCGATTTCCCGGATTCTGCGGCGCGGGGTGGGGCCGTCGCTGGGGCTGATGCTGCCGATCTTCTGCGGCGAACTGGTTTTCGGCGTGTTGCTGGCGCTGCTGGCGACGGCTTTCAAGGACCGGCCGGCGGACCGGCTGCTGGTGCTTTTTTCCGTGGCGGGAATGAGCGTGAGTTATCTGGTGCTGATCATTTTCGCCCAGTGGTTTCTGGGATATTACTGCAACTGGTTTCCGGTCTGGGGCTGGGGCGACTGGCGCTATCTGGCGCTGCCGGTGCTGGTGGGCGTGGTTTCGGGACTGGGGGGCAGTGTGCGCTTCTACCGGACGGTGTTCGTGGATGAACTGCGGCGGGAATATTTGCGCACGGCGGCTGCCAAGGGGTGTGCTCCGTGGACGGTTTACGGGCGGCATCTGCTGCGCAACGCGGCCATTCCGATCATCACCCGGGCTTCGGCGGCGCTGCCGTTTCTGTTTACCGGCAGTCTGCTGCTGGAAACCTTTTTCGGCATTACCGGTCTGGGGTTCGCCGGTATCGACGCCCAGAACAAATCGGATCTGCAGCTGCTCAAGGCGCTGGTGGTGGTCAGTGCCCTGCTGTTTGTGGTGCTCAATCTGCTGGCTGACCTGGCCTACGCCTGGGCTGATCCGCGCATCCGGCTGGAATAAGGAGAAGAACCCGCCATCCGAAACGACAACCCATCAGCGCGAAAAGGAATCGAAAAAGATATGAAACAAATGGAACTGCTCGCCCCGGCCGGAAACGCCGCCGCCGCGCTTGCCGCCTTTGACGCCGGGGCCGATGCCATATACGCGGGACTGGCCCGGTTCAACGCCCGGGAGAGAAGTGAGAATTTTACTCCCGACACCATGGCCCGGATTGTCGAATACGCCCACGGTAACGGCCGCAAGGTGTACGTGACGGTCAATACCGTGGTCAAGGAGGCGGAACTGCCGGACGTGGCCGAATATCTGGCGCTGCTCGCGGATATCGGACCGGACGCGCTGATCGTGCAGGATCTCGGCGTGCTGCGCATGATCCGGCAATGTTTCCCGCAGCTGGCGATCCACGGATCGACCCAGATGGGGTTTCACAATTCGGCGGGGTTGAAGATCGCCGCGGAACTGGGCATCCGTCGGGTGATTCTGGAGCGTCAGGTGACATTCGACGAGCTGCGGGCGATGCGGGCGGCGGCGCCGGAAATGGACTTGGAGATTTTCGTTCACGGCGCCTTGTGCTGTTCGCTCTCCGGGCAGTGTCTCTTTTCTTCCTGGCACGGCGGGGCCAGCGGCAACCGGGGGCGGTGCAAACAACCGTGCCGACGGCGTTTTTTCAGCCGGGACGGGAACGGATTTTTCTTTTCACCGCAGGACCTCTGCATGATCGACCGGCTGGATGAAATTGCCGAAATCGGCGTCGCTTCACTGAAAATAGAAGGACGTCTCCGTCAGCCCGATTATGTGCGCAACGTGGTTTCCGCCTACCGGATGATGCTGGACGCGGCGCCGGGCGAGGCACGGCGCGAATTGCTGGGTGAGGCGCGCAATCTGCTGTCCCGGACCTGCGGCCGCCGCTGGTCGCACGGCTTTTATTCCGCGGAATCGGCGCGGACGCTGATCAGTCACGACAGCATCGGCGCCGCAGGACTCCTGTGCGGCAAGGTCGAGGAGGTGCGGGACAACGGTTTCGGCTTCACCACCGCCCGGAAACTCCATGTCGGCGACCGGATCCGGCTCCAGCCGGCGAGCGGCGACGAGGGCCCGGCGTTCACCATCACCCGGATGTTCGTCCACAACCGCGGCGAGACGAAGGCCCGCCCTGGAGAGGCGGTGTTCATCTGCTGCGACAAGGAGACGCCGCCGCGGGCGCTGGTATTTAAAATCGGCGAAAGTTTCGAGGATTATTCCGGCCGTATCGCGGCGCTGCCGCCGCCGCGCAAGGCGCTGGAGCTGGAGATCGACTGCACCGAATCCGCCTTGAAGGTCCGGGTCGCCAACGCGCCGGTCGCCGACTGGTCGCATGCCTGGAATCTCGCCGCGGCGGACCGGCATGCGCTGGATGAAACGGCTTTGACCGAAACTTTCCGGGCGGCGGACTCCAGGGTGTTTCGCGCCGGGAGCATTCGCTGTACGATTCACGGCCGCTGGTTCTGTCCGGCGGCGGAGCTCAAGCGCGCCCGGCGGGCGTTCTGGGAGTTCATCAAGGCGGAACTTCAGCCGGACGCCGTCTTTTCGGAATCCGCCGTCGGTCTGGAGCGTTTCCGGCGGCTGTATCAGGCGATTGTTCCCGTCCGGCTGGAACCCGGTTCCTGCCCGGAGACCGTCGCGGTCAAACCCAATGGCGAACAACCCGGCAACCGCCGGGCAATCCGAGCCGTCAGCGTCTATGACGTCGGCAAACTCGCCACGGAGGCAATTCTGCCGGAGTTTTGTCCGGAGCAGAAACTGAATTCGCTCCGGAAAGTGATCCGCATCGCCTACGAACAGGGGTTGCGCCGGTTCCGCACCCCGGCGTTGTTCGGTCTGGAGCTGCTGAAGCTGTACCGGGATGTGGAAATCACCGCCGGCGGCGCGCTGCCGGTCTGCAACTCCATGGCGGTGGCGGAGCTGGCCGAACATGGCGTTGCCAAAGTGCTCGGACATGTGGAGCTGGAAAAAGACGCTCTGCTGGCGCTGGCGGCCCATTCTCCGCTGCCCGTGGAGCAGTATCGCTTCGGGCGTCCGGTGTTGCTGGCCACCCGGGCGAAAATTCCGGTGGAGGGACTGTTCCGCGATGCGCGCGGCAATGAGTACATGGCCCGTTATGATCGCCTGAGCGGTTTGACCCGGGTCTATCCGCGACGGATCGTTTCGGTGCCGCGGCTGCCGGGAATGCTGGATTTTTACGACGTCACCAATGCCAACTGGGATGCGCGGGATACCGCGACCTTCAACTTCGAAACCGGTTTGCTGTAGCGCCGGAAATCGGGAAAAGAGTGTAGAATGGAAGAATTGAAGAAACTGGAATCGCTGCGCGCCAACCTGAACCGGGTGATTCGCGGCAAATCGGAAATCGTGGAGCGGCTGCTGGTCGCCTTCGTTGCCGGCGGACACGTGCTGCTGGACGATGTCCCCGGGGTGGGCAAAACCACACTGGCCAAAGCCCTTGCCCGTTCCCTGTCACTGGAGTTTCGCCGGGTGCAGTTCACCCCGGACCTGCTGCCTTCGGACATCGTCGGGACCTCCGTGTACGATCCGCGCAACGGCTCGTTCGAATTCCGTCCGGGGCCGGTCTTCACCAACGTGCTGCTGGCGGACGAAATCAATCGCGCCTCGCCGCGCACGCAGTCCGCACTGCTCGAATGCATGTGCGAGCGACAGGTAACCTGCGATGGAACCAGCCGGCAGCTGGCGGAGGTGTTTTTCGTGATCGCCACCGAAAATCCCATTGAATTTCAAGGCACCTATCCATTGCCGGAAGCCCAGCTGGACCGGTTCGCCATGCGCCTCTCCCTGGGCTATCCCGATGTGGATGCTGAACTGGAAATGCTTTCCGACCGGGAACTCCGGGATCCCCTCGGCGAAGTGACGCCGGTTATCAGCGGAGCGGACATTCTCGCCCTGCGTGCCGGGTTACGCCGGATCGCTCTGGAGCGCTCGGTGGCCGTTTATCTGGCACGCATCATCCGAACCACCCGGGAAGATGCGCGGATTGTGCTCGGCTGCAGTCCGCGGGCGTTGTTGATGCTGGCGGATTGCGCCCGGGCGGCGGCGCTGCTGGACGGCCGTGATTTCGTCATGCCGGACGACGTGCGGAAAATGGCCCCGGCGGTGCTGCCGCATCGACTGCGACTTTCCAATGAGAGCAAATATTCCGGCTTGAGCGCCGCCGCACTGATGGAGGAACTGCTTGACCGGATTTCCATGCCGGTTTGAAGAGGGCGGAGAGAAGGACATGACACGAATTCTATTAACGGGGATCATTGCCGGGCGGCAACTTGCGGGAGAGCGGCCGGAATATCCGGAGCATCCGGAGCAGCTGGCCGATTCGTTTCTGCATCGGCTGTTGCGGCGGGCGAAACGCTTCTTCCGCCCCGATCTGGTGGTGGTGGCGGGCATGGCCGCCGATACGCCGGAGTCGGAACGATGCCTGTATGCGGAACTGACCGGAAGCGGGTTGCCGTTTCTGGTCGCTCCGCCGGCCGGAGAACCGCCCCGGGAACAGACCGTCGCCGGCGTGACCGTATCCGTCGATGCCGCCGAGATCCGGATGAAAACCGCTTCCGGCTGGAGCCGCGTCTGGAAGAGC
>CASFXO010000048.1 GCA_949298665.1 uncultured Lentisphaeria bacterium | reverse complement strand
CCGGTTTATACGGTTGTGGAACAAGGCATGCGCTGGGAGTTGCTGGGTGAAGTCTTCACCAACTTCCTCTATCTGGAAGGATTGCTCAACTCCCTGAAAATCGCGGTCGTCACCACGTGCCTGGTCTTCCTCATCGCCCTGCCGCCGGCACTGCTCTACGACCGGTATGAATTTCCCGGAAAAGGGCTCAGTCATCTGGCGATCATGGTGCCGATGATCCTGCCGCCGTTCGTCGGAGCGCTCGGCTTTCAGCAGCTGCTGGGACATTACGGCATCTTCAACACATTGTTGACCGCCGCCGGGCTGCCGCGGGTGGACTTCCTCGGCGGGTCGGGACGTTTCTGGTCCGTCTGCGTCATGGAAGCGCTGCACCTCTATCCGATTCTCTATTTGAATCTGGTTACCGCGCTCGGCAACATTGATCCCGCTCTGAACGAAGCCGCCGCCAACCTCGGCGCGGGGCGGTGGTATCGTTTCCGCCGCGTCACGCTGCCGCTGATGAAGCCGGGACTGCTGGCCGGGGGCAGCATCGTCCTGATCTGGAGCTTCACCGAACTCGGCACACCGCTGATGTTCGGGTACAACCGCATCACCGCGGTCCAGATCTTCAACGGCATCACCGAGCTGGAAACCAATCCCCTGCCCTACGCACTGGTCGTGGTCATGCTGCTGTTTTCCGCGGGACTTTACGGCATCAGCCGGCTGGCGCTCGGCGGCGGCGCGACCTCCGCGCCGACCAAGGGCGTCGCGGGGAGCAGCGCGGTGCGGCTTTCCGGCGGAAAACGCTGGCTGCCGACCGCGGTTTTCGGGGGGCTGACGCTGGCGGCGGGGCTGCCGCATCTGGCGCTGATCTTCACCGCATTTTCGCGCAACTGGTATGGGACGCTGCTGCCGCACGGCTTCACTTTGCTGCACTTCGAAAACGCCCTGTCCAGTCCCGTCGTCGTACCCAGCATCATCAACAGTCTGCGCTACTCCGCACTGGCCATGCTGTTCGCGTTGCTGGTGGGACTGCTTACGGCGATCATCACCACCCGCTGGCGCTGCCGGGGCAGCGCGCTGATCGACCTGACCGCGATGCTGCCGCTGGCGGTGCCGGGGATCGTCATCGCGTTCGGCTATCTCGGGATGGCGGTGAAATACGATTGGGCGCGCGGCTTTTTCAATCCCGAAAGCAATCCGGTTTTTCTCCTGGCCGCCGCCTATGCCATCCGGCGTCTGCCCTATGTCGTCCGCGCGGTGACCGCCGGACTGGAGCAGACGCCCGTCGATCTGGAAAACGCCGCGCGCAATCTCGGCGCGGGCTCCTGGACCACGCTGCGCCGGATCACGCTGCCGCTGATCAGCGCCAATCTGGTGGTCGGCGGGTTGCTGGCCTTCAGCTTCTCCATGCTGGAGGTTTCCGACTCGCTGATTCTGGCGCAGAAGGCGGAATATTATCCCATTACCAAGGCGATTTTCGAATTGTCCCAGATCCTCGGGTCCGGCCCCTTCGTCGCCTGTGCCTTCGGCGTCTGGGCCATGGCGTTTCTCGCGGCCACGCTGGCAGCCGCCGGAGCCATCCTCGGCCGCCGCATCGGCACGATCTTCAAATTCTGAACGGGACCATCGGAACGCAACCAAAAAGAAACCCGGCATTCCGCCGGGTTCCTGTTTTTCAGCCGTTCCGAGCCGTCAGCGTTTGTCGGTCTGTTCGCCCCAGTGAATCGGATGGGTGAGCAGCGACACGCGGTCGCCTGGCTGAAAGGATTTCAGGCGTTCAACCACTTCCCGGCCGGTCTTGAAGCCGCTGATGTCGCTGGTGCCCCGATTGTGGCCGATGCGGTATCCTTCGTACAGGAAGCCGAAATCCTTGAAGGAGTGCTTGCCGTATTCCACCGCGACGCCGTGGTTGTCGTAAACGCCCTTTTTGCCGAATTCGGAAAAAACCCAGGTGTTGTTCAGCTTCCGGCTGAGCACGACGTTGGAACCGTGGCTGACCACGCCGACGACGGGAAACCCGTTGGCATGATAGTAGTCCAGCTCCTGCTTCTGAAATTCCAGCGGGTCGATATCCCACAAAATCGCCATGGAAAGCAGATCGTTGTGCACGCCGATGTCATGCCCGAGCGCCTGGATTTTCCGGTAGAAACGGTCCATGTCGGCATAGCGCCGCACGCCGGTCGGCGTCTGCTCCCCGTAATAGCGGGCAGTGGGCAGAATGTAATAGGTGGCCTTCAGACCGCGTTTATGTTCCTCTTCGGCCATGCGCAGCGCGGTGGAGGGGTCGATGTCGATGTCGTGCCGCATGTAGACCACGACCTTCTCCGGATCGAACGTCTTGATGAAATCCCGTCCCGGACAAACGATGTAGCGGTCAGAGTTCTTCAGCTCGTCCAACAGCGCGATGTAATCCTCCCAGGCGTATTTATGCCGGTAATTTTTCCGAATCCACTCGTCGTTTTCCCGCAGCACGTCCTCGTATTTCCGGGTGCGGTCCACGGAAAATCCGGCATGATTCCGGCCGCCCGGCTTCAACGCGGGAACCGCGCCCCCGGCGGTGTCGGCATCCGCCGCGTTCAGGGAACACGCTCCGGCAATAACGGCAACAGACCATAAATGACGCCACATAGGTTCAATTCTCCCACTTGGTTGAGGGTTGCATGAGAAGAAAATACCACCCTTTCCACAAAAAGCAAATCCTCACCTGCCACTTTTCATCCCCCCTCGCCGAAGAAATTCTGTGCCTCCCGCCCCCCGGTCCCCGGCGGGCCGGAAATCACGGTACAAAAAAAGCCGGAACCGCCCGCGCGGCTCCGGCTTTCCTCCGGCAACAGTCCCGGATCAGGCCCAGATGCTGTCCTCGTCGGTGAAAGGCAGTTCGATCGCCTTCTTTTCCTTGTCCGACTTATACATGCCCAGCGCGATTTCCAGCGTGCCGCGCACCGAGCTGCAGGGAATGCAGACTTCGCGGTTTTCCCGGATCGCATCCACGCAGTCGTCGATTACGAACTGGTGGTCTTCACTCGGCAGCGCCTTCGGATCACCGCCGGCGGTCGCCGCGGCGGATCCCGCCTTGCGGGCAGCTTCGTCCTCCGGACGTTCTTCCTTGAATTTCCAGACGCTCATCGCGGTACCGGACATGACGGCGGTGCCGTCGGTCCCATAGACTTCAATGCGCACGTCGTTTCCCGGCCACAGCGCAGTGCTCGCCTGAACGAATCCGCGCACGCCGTTGGCGAAGACGATTTCCGCATCCAGCGTATCTTCCAGCACCACCTCCGGATGAGCGAGATTGCGCATTTCGGCATAGACCTTCGCGCCGCGCCCCATCAGATACTGCAGAATGTCGATATAATGGAAAGCGTGCTGAATGGTCACCCCCGCCCCGCACTTGCGGTTGGAGCGCCAGGCGTCCATCTTGTAGTAATCGGCATTGCGGAACCACTTCATCTGCACATCGACGCGCAGAATCTTGCCGAAGCGCCCGGCATCCAGCGCGGACTTGATATAGCGCATCGGCTCGCGCATCCGGCTCTGCACGAAAATACCGAACTTCACGCCGGCTTTTTCACAGGCGGCGATCATCTGATCCGTTTCCGCCAGCGACATGGCCGGGGGCTTTTCGCAGAGCACGTGCTTGCCCGCCGCCGCCGCCTTCAGCACAAACTGGGTGTGCAGGTGGTTCGGAGTGACGATGTTGACCACTTCCACCCGCGGGTCCGCCAGCATCGCGTCGAAGTCGGAATAGACTTTCGCCGTCGGCGCATAATCATTGACCAGTTTCTGAGCATTTTCCGTGCGGACGTCGCAGACCGCGACCAGTTCGGCCTTGGACGATTTGCGCAAGGCGTCGGCGTGGATGCCGGAAATCATCCCGGCGCCGAGAATCCCGAATCCCACTTTTTTCATCAGGCACTTTCTCCAGCGTTGATGGTTCTGAATATTAATCGGACGGTATGATCATTATACCGCATTTTGCGACAAAGGACAAGCTGTTTTTCCGCGATTTATTAGTAAAATCGACGATTCCGCACTTTCCTTTCCCGCTTTCACAAAAAAAGGCCGCCCCGTCCCGCACCGCAGGGCGAAGCGACCCGATCCTCATCCTGCTCCTGCCGTCAGGGATGCAGAATGATCTTCAGCGCTCTCTGAGCATCCAGCTCGGCGAACGCCTTTTCCCAGTCGGCCAGCGGCATCCGGTGGGAAATCACCTTTTCAATCGGCATCAGACCGCGTTCGGCCAGAGCGATCGCCTTGTTCCAGCTGGTATAGCTCGTGGACATGCCGAAATGGATGTCCAGCGATTTGGTCGAACAGGTGTTCCACGGGAAATCCACATTGCGTCCACCCGTCAGACCGATGGCCTGAATGCGACCTTTCTTGCGGACCAGATCCGGCAACCCGGCAATGGCACGCGGCGCACCGGTGCAGTCGATCGCCATATCGGCGCCGACGCCGTGCGTCAGATCCATGACCAGCTCCGTCAGATTGGTCTTGGTGACGTCGATGACGCTGTCGAATCCGAGTTCCCGCGCCTTGGGCAGGCGCAGCGCTTCATCCGACGGCGCCCCGGCCATCACGATATAGCGGGCTCCGGCGGCATTCGCCGCCATCCCGGCCAGCAGCCCGATCGGTCCGGGTCCGACGACCACCACGAAGTCGGCCGGTTCGATGCGGCCGCGTTCAATCACGTCATGAACGACGTTGGCGGCCGGTTCCAGCACGGCGGCGGTGTCGTAATCCATGCTGTCCGGAATCCGGTGCAGCAGCGATTCCGGCATCACCAGGTATTTGCAGAAACTGCCGTGAATGCCCCAGCCGGGACTGCGCTTTTCCGGACAGATCTGGGGATTGCCGGTCCGACAGAGGTAGCAGACGCCGCAGGCCTTGGTGTGCGGTTCGCCGACCACCCGTTCGCCGAGCTTGTAGTATTTGCAGTCCGGTCCGAGTTCCACGATTTCTCCGGAAAACTCGTGCCCGAGAATCACCGGCGGCCAGTACGGGAAGCCGTCGTCACGCACATGCAGGTCGGTCCCGCAAATCCCCGTCGCCTTGATTTCCAGCAGGACTTCGCCCGGACCCGGCTTCGGCTCCGGCATGTCCATATATTCCAGAAAGCCTTTTCCCTTCTGGGTCTTGACCAATGCTTTCATCGTTCTGTTCCTTCCTCGATTATTCCGCCTCACAGAATTCGGCAATGAAATTGACCATCAATTCCGCGGTCGCGCCGATACTGGCGACTTCGATGTTTTCGTTGATCGAATGCGCCACCTTGAGCGTCCCGGCCCCGCACACCACCGTCGGAATACCGAGTTGGTTGTTGTAGAACCAGGCATCGCAGGACGCCGTCCATGCGTCGATGGTCTGCGGCACGCCGATCGCCTCGCCAAGCCGCAGCAGTCCCTGCGGCAGCTCATGTTCCGGCTCGACCACGCTGCAGTCATGCCGATACATGAAACTCAGGTCGAATTCCTGTTCCTTGAGGCCGCCGGCGATCAGCGCCGCCTTCATTTCGGCGCAGATCTCTTCCTTGGTCTTGTTCGGCAGGAACCCGAGTACGCCTTCGAGCACCGCGCTGTTCGGCGCGGCCGCGGGCCAGTTGCCGGCCTGCAGTTTACCGAAGGTGATCGGCATCGGATTGGCGTACTTGTCGAACAGCGGGAACCCGCGCGAAGCCTTCAGCAGGTCCGCGTGGTACTGCGTCAGAATGCTGATCGCCTGATGCGCCAGCAAAAGCGCGCTCTTGGTCTGCCCGGCCTCGCCGCTGTGTCCGGCGACGCCCTTGAAGACCACCCGGAACCACACCGCTCCGCGAATGGACGTCAGAATCCGCGCGTCGGTCGGCTCCAGCACGATGCAGGCATCGGCCTTTTCCCCGGTCCGGGCCATGGCCAGCGAACCG